>JBLHQQ010000285.1:0-4231 GCA_047625245.1 Candidatus Azotimanducaceae bacterium | reverse complement strand
CAATGAAGTCGATATCGGCATGGTGATTCCCAACCCAGAACTGGCACTGTTCCGCCATAAAATGCCAATCAACGCCTATCTTGAAACAGTGATACAGGCAAAACGATGGGGAGGTCCACAGTCCCTAGAGGCTGGTATTGCTCAGCAAATAGAATCGATCGAAAACTTGTTACCAGCGGCCATCGCCAAAGCAGAGGAATTATCTCGACTTGGCGCCAACAGAAAGGTCTACAGCAAAATGAAAGAAGCGGTGTATGGTGAAAATGCTGCCATTAATAGCCCCCATGGCCCAGCACATATGTTGAAGAACCCTGCGCAATTTCACTAAACATTAATAAAGTCGAGCGCCGATGGCATGTCAGACGATAGTGAGAAAAAGAGCCTCTAAGCCATCAGTCGAGAAAGATTTCTTTCTGTACTAAATGACATTATTGACGCAGATGGTTGCTCAGAGCCTGCTTGGTATCCCAATTTTCAAGGTGAAAAGAAGCTTGGAGCTGCTCTATTTGCCTATAACAACCACCATGATTTTTTAGACCAAGAAATCGAGTACTGCGAGCAAGCAGTGCGACAAATAAGCCTTGCTATAGCCAACATCCAAAACATGGTCGCTCTAAAAGCAAGCGAAGAGAATTATCGGCTCGCGGATGAGGCACTACAGCAACGAGAGACGCATCTCGCAGAAGCGCAAGCAAATGCCAAAATGGGCAGCAGGGAGAGTGATAGCGTGACCCGCGAGGAAACATAGTCAAAGGGCATGTGCCGGCTATTTGATCTACCGATCGACTCCAAAGAAGAAGATCAAAGAGATTTCAAGATTTGGTGACGCCACGAACTGGTCGCCGCGGTCGAGAAAGCGCTCCTGTAAGCCATACTATCAACGCGAGGTCGTTCCAGTTGTTTCCGCATAAATTTCACGCAGAAGTCTTCGCCAGGTCTTGTATTGGTTCGATAGTGATCCCTGTAGCTCGATAACGCGACCTTCCATTTCTGTCACCGTCGGAGAAATTTCTCTCTCAAAGGAACTCGCTAATTCTCGCAGCTCGTCCTCATTAAGTTTGAGCTCTTTATAAGTACGATAAACCGACTCAACCGCCGCCCAGCTGCCTGCTCGAGGTCCTTTACGCTGCCTGCCCTCTAATTGGTTATTGTAGACAAGCAACTCGTAACTAGATTGCCGCCAGAATGGATAGATTCTCTGCATGTCATCGTAAAAATTCTCAAAATGCTCATCGACAATATCCTGCATCGAAAATTCTCGCTCTCGAATTTGACGCACTCTGGAGTAGAGCGGATCATTTCTAGCTGGCAGTCCCTGCATCGCAACCTCCCCAGCCTCATCAACAATCAGGTAACGAGAAAACGCTACCGGTGAAAGTAGCATCGCATAGCGAAGCATTGAGGTGTCTAGTATTCGAAGCCGGTCACTCGATTGAAGTAAAAGTTGAGCCTCTGACATATCATTAGCAATCAGATTAAACAGGTCCTGAAACGGATCTTTGGCTGTATTTTCTAATACCTGGTAACCATAGTCCGTTGCGTAATCTCGATAGACTTTGCTGAACCACACACGGCCGCGGCTATCGCGCACTTCAATGTCTAATGCCAGCGTCACCGCATCTGATTCCACAATTTCGCCGGTGACCAGTAGCTCCGCAGCGACGTCTTTTGATGGTACAACATTCACCGCTCCCCAATATCCCGATTCATCCAAGGTATTACGTAATTGCACCGGCAGGTAAGCCGATTCTGCCTCGCGAATCGGCGCATAAATTCGGCTCACCTCAGAAGCTTTACCATTAAATAAGACGATGGAGACGTTAAGGGGGTCGACCTGTACTTTCGATGCGTAGCTGAGCGCAACTTCAACGGGTTCGGGCAATGGAGTTTGAACAGCGGGTGCACTTGTGCAGGCAGACAACGCAAGGAGAATGGGAAGTAACAGACGAATCATCATTGTTCTGATGGGCCTAACCAACAAGTTTTCTTTTTCTCTAGCGTAAACTTACAGTTGTAGAGACTGCCGCCTTCTTCAAAGGGCATATAAACTCGATTAATCGTATAGGCATCAGAAAGCGCTGGGGTTTTTACTGTGGTCGACACGCTAAGTCGTTCTCCGTTATCCGAGAGCATAAATCGATGAACGATATCCAACCCTTCTGGCAATCGAGAGACATACATCAATTGTCCGTTTTTGTCGAAACCACACCATTCGATTCCAAAACCAAATTCTGGTTTATCTCGACCCAGCTCACAGGTTAGAGCGAAATCATCGTCTCGCTTCACCAGCACATAGTCATCGCCCTGCTCAATTCGAAGCACATTGGTGCGATTCATGCTGTCTGCCAGGGTGCCTAATTTGATCAGCCCATTAAGGTCATCAATGGCCCGCTCCAACCCCTGCCGGCCCATGGCTTTGGGGTCTTCACCCCGACGTTGCTCTTGTCGAATTTGACTGCGCGCAACCTCGTAAAGAAACAGGAGCTTTTCTTGAGCATTTTCCGTTTGCTTGTAGTCTACCTCCCAGGCGCCGGTCAAGTTGATTGCGTTACCCCTCGGCAACTCAGTCGGCGCACCTGTCGGGCTACTACAGCCCATGAGGCCTAGCAAAAATGCACAGGCGAATACGAGTTTTTGAATACTGACTTGCAATGTCAAAGGTAATGTCCCAATAGTTCTTTGGTACGCACGAGCCCACAAATTCGGTCGTCGCGCAGTATACTCGGCGCCATGATAGCAAACCTTCCGATCCATGCAGTTTTGGATGAGCTCAAAGCAGCGCTCGATCAGCGAGATGAGGCAGTGCTTCAAGCACCCCCCGGTGCTGGTAAGACCACAATTGTACCTCTGGAGTTCCTTACCGCAAATTGGTTGGCTGGCCAAACCATCCTGTTATTGGAGCCCAGACGCATCGCTACTCGCAATGCTGCAGAACGAATGGCACAGCTACTAGGCGAATCCGTTGGCGATCAAGTGGGTTATCGTATGCGACTGGACTCTAAAGTAGGTTCAAAGACTCGCATCGAAGTGATCACCGAAGGTATTTTGACCCGCCGCCTTCAAGATGACCCTGCTCTGGTAGGAGTGGGTCTCGTGATCTTCGACGAATTTCACGAACGCAGCCTAGATGCAGATCTGGGACTTGCTCTATGTTTAAAAAGCCGAGAAGTTTTTCGGGATTCACCTCTGAAGATCCTCGTAATGTCCGCAACACTTGAGGGTGAACGGCTTTCGCAGCTATTAAGTGATGCACCCATCATTACTTCACAAGGCCAAAGCTGGCCCGTTGATATCATTTATGGGCGTGCTGCTCAGCCAAAAGAAAGAATCGTCGATCGAATGGTGAGCACCATTGCCAGCGCTTTAAAGGCAAACCCCGACAGCAGTCTGCTCGCATTCCTACCGGGAGAAGGTGAAATTCGTCGAGTCGCAGTAGCACTACAACCGCTCCTAGACTCACACACAATACTCACCCCGCTTTACGGCAACCTGCCCCTTGAACAGCAGCGTCAGGCGGTAGCACCAGTGTCAGACCCAGGATTAAGAAAGGTTGTGATCGCGACCAACATTGCGGAAACCAGCATTACCATCGAAGGTGTCGATGTCGTCGTCGATTCGGGATTAGAACGTCAGGCGATATTCGATCCCAACACTGCAATGACCCGCTTACAAACTCGAAAAATCAGTCAGGCTTCTGCCATTCAAAGGGCCGGCCGAGCCGGCCGACTCAGACCTGGCAAATGCTATCGGTTGTGGTCCGAAGAACAGCAAAAGGGGCTTGCACCCTACGGTATGCCGGAAATCGCCAGTGCAGATCTGGCGCCGCTTGCCATTCAATTGCTCCACTGGGGTCTGGATCACCCTTCGGATCTCGCCTGGTTGGATGAACCTTCACCCGGCGCCTGGCAACAGGCATTGGATCTATTGAATCAGCTAGGTGCAACCGAACAGCAGGGTCCAACACTTTTGCTAAGCCCCCACGGCAATATGATGTCTCGATTATCTCTGCCACCACGTTTGTCTCATATGTTGATCAACGGCCAACTTATTAACGAAGCCACGATCGCTTGCTGCCTCGCAGCACTCCTCTCAGATCGTGACCCCTTTTCTAGTAGAGAGTCGAGTCGAGAGCAAAGCGGAGACATACATAATCGCCTAGATATCCTGCTAAAAAAATCTGATTGCCCACAGAGCAAGCGAGGTTGGCTAATGCGAACTTTACAACTGGCAG
>JBLHQQ010000284.1:0-4241 GCA_047625245.1 Candidatus Azotimanducaceae bacterium | reverse complement strand
TATTTATCACCGGCGGCGGCAGCGGCATTGGCCTCGCCTGCGCTCACTATTTTGCGAATCGCGGCGCCAATGTCCTTATTATGGGCCGAAGTGGCGACAAACTAACAACCGCCGCAGCAGCACTTTCGGCAGACTATCCCGATGTCAAAATCCAGACCTATACCGGTGACGTCAGCGTTGAAGCCGATGTAAAAGCCGCGGTAGACAAAGCAAGTGAAGCAGGACTGGATATCGCCGTTGCCAACGCAGGCATAGGCGGACTTGCACCCATCATGGTCACCGAAGCCGACAATTGGGACAGTATTATGCAGACCAATTTAAGCGGCACCTTCTATACGATCAAACATGCAGGCAGAGCGATGGCAAAGAGTGACGGTGGCGCTATTTGTGCCATTTCTTCGATTGCTGGCGTTCGTACCCATCGATTTATGGGGCCCTATTGCGTCAGCAAAGCCGGTATCGATATGTTGGTCAGAAACTGCGCAGACGAACTCGGCATTGCCAATATAAGAGTTAACAGCGTTTGCCCTGGCCTGGTAGATACCGAGATTGCAGCCGGACTGATGGCAACAGAAGAGGTCTTAAAGGATTATCTGGATTGCATGCCAATTGCTCGAACGGGCGTGGTGGAGGACATTGCAAACGCTGTGGGCTTTCTTTGCGGCCCGGATGCTGGTTGGATAACCGGGGTCAACTTAAGTGTCGATGGCGGCCATCACTTGCGTCGGGGCCCCAACGTGGAGCCCTTCTCTCGCATGTTGTTCGGCGACGAGGTCACCGAGGGAAAGGTCTAATGTTTAAGGTCTACTGTTTAAGGTCTATGCACTCCAACCATCATAATGAATAATACTCGAAGCTGGCGGTCTGTTTGCTCGTTTAAAATCGGTGCCTTTTGTGTAAGCCACCGGCAGCAGTGCAATCTGCAGAATATCATCCGGAATATCGAGCAGTTCTGCCGCCAGATGAGCGTTAAACAAATGCAGCGACGTTAGACAAGAACCAAGCCCTCGAGCGCGAAGTGCAAGCTGAAAACTCCAGACCGCAGGAAAAATCGAACCCATCATCGCCGTGACACCCGCAATTGGCGTACCCTCTGGCGGCTTACCGGTTAAACAAGGAATCACGTGTACTGGCGCATGTTGGAGGTTATCGGCTAAGAACGTCGCGGAGTCCAATACTCGACCGGTCTGAACATCGCCGGACTCTTTGGCTAACTCTGCCTGAGAAGTCAGATAATCGCCGGAACCCATACGATAAATTTCTGCAAGTCGCTCTCGTTTTTTCGCATCCTCTACCACGATCCAACGCCATCCTTGCGAGTTGGTGCCTGTAGGCGCTTGTTGAGATAGAGAAATACACTCCTCGATCACGCTACGGGGCACTGGCTTATCAAAGTCCAAGCGCTTTCTCACCGCTCGGGTTGTGGATAGCAAGTCATCCGTCATTGCTAGATCAAAATCCATACTCAATTTCCTTTGGTTCCGTTTATAAGTTATAAAATGTACTAGAGCTTACAAAAATCCTGCATCTACCCCTCGTCTCTCAACAATTTCGGCAGCAACCGAAACACATCAACATTGGTTCCCATACCGACATGGCTACCAGCAATCTCAAAATGTTCAACATCAGGGTTCATATCATCGATACAGGCTTGCCAGCTAACGACGCCATCGAGCTTGCTAAAAATCGATCGGATTGGCACCTTAATATCGACTCTTTGGCGATCTCTCAAAAGGGAAGACATGGCTGCCGAGGTTAACCCCGTTGTTCGCTGTACTAAAGTGCCAATACTCGAAGCAGCAACGCCGCCTTTTACCGGGGAACCGATAGTAATGACTTTGGCGACTTTTTCAGGCGTATCTCTGGCGAGCTCACGGGAAAGGATTCCACCACGACTCCACCCGACCAATCTCACTTTTTGTCCATGCTCATCGAGCATCTGATCAAGTAGAGTTTGGAGCTGAGGCAGTAGACTCAGCATCGGTTTTCGATTCACCCCCAATCCCCAACCCACCGCATTATAGCCAATGCTGTTCAGATAGCCTCTTAGCACCAGAGTTGAACTGTCGTCTCCCATAAAACCGGGCAGCACAATGACAGGTTCTCCCTGGCCTTTTTTTGCCTGTAACCTGAGCAGCGGCAGCTGCAGCAACAGCTGGCTCGCTTCAATGCCCGCGCGGCCTTCAAGCATTCTCAGTAATATTCCAGGTGATGTGATTTTTTCAGTCATAATGTCCCTCAGTACCGAGGATTGCATAACCCAATTAACCTTGTAAAGATAATCAAATACACAACGTTTCGCTGTTGAAATCTACGGATAAGAGAGATGAGTCAGGAAAACACACGGGCACGATTCGAATCTATTGCTCGTTCGAAAGATGATGAGATTCGAATTGACGAAGCAGCACTGGTGATCGCGGCTGAAACCGATACTGATGTTGAGGTTGACGCTGCGCTTGCGAAACTTGATCTAATGGCTGATCGATTCGAAACCTCTAAGAACCAGCAGAAAACCTTTGGCATTTCCGTTGCGCGCCTAATCGATTTTATCCACCAGGATGAATCATTCAGCGGAAATATACGGGACTACTATGATCCCGAGAACAGCTACTTAAACCGAGTTTTAGAACATCGAGTCGGCATTCCCATCACACTCGCCCTGATCCATATCGCGCTTGGTGATCGGCTTAATATGCCGGTCTATGGTGTTAATTTCCCGGGACATTTTCTGGTTAAGTATGGCGACCAAAATCGGTTGTTGGTCGACCCCTTTGCCGGCAGAATTCTAAGTGAGCCGGATTGCGGCACGTTGCTGAAGCAGATTGCAGGCGACAAAGCGGTGCTTAAACCTCACTACTTTGATACTGCATCTAACAAAGACATCATGCTGAGAGTTCTTGACAACCTAAAGCAAGTTTTTTGGCACAAAAAACGCTGGGATGAAAGCAAACGATGCATTGAGCGGCAACAGCTACTGCGACCAGAAGAAGATGAGTACGCGGTCCAGCTCGGTGCTGTCTATGAAATGCAGGGTAATCTAGCGCTGGCTCACAACACCTATGCAGAAATTGTCCAGCAGTCGGCGAATGAACAAATTCGTATTATCGCCAGCAAACGACTGCTCGCGATGCAATCAGGTAGCCCGACTGTCCACTAGGGATACTTCTAAAACCAGCGTCTCATCGCGACGACTGAACCAAGCGAACCGGGACGCAATTTCTCTGCCTGTTACTGAATATCCAGAGTTGAGGCGCGAACGGCTCGAAGCGTTTGCAAATAAGCTTCATCATCCAGTTGAGCGAGTCGCTCAGCCTGCTGCATGGCATGATACTTAGCATCACGGTAGTTGGTCATCGCCACGTCTAAAAAACCGGCCCGTACAGCCGCATCGGGATCATACATTCGAGCAAGTGTGGTCGCCGCAAATAGCTCCGACCGATTCAGCCTATCCTCTGCAAGTTTAATGGCGAATGAGTTGAGGCTAATGCCGTTTGCAACCTCAGAAAAGCCAATCTTTCCGCTACGGCTAACCCCCACTCGGTAATCTGACACCAGCAACAACATGGCGCCTGCTGCCGCTGCGTGACCCGCACAAAGGGATACGATACGCATCCGGCTACTGTATAAATTGAATAGAAACTGCCCCATTTCCTGAAGCATGGCCTGCATCGGCTCGCCCCCACTCTCCATCATGGAGAGATCTAGGCCCGCAGAAAACGACCGCCCATTACCCTCAATAACCAGAGTTTTGACGTCTTTATTGGACTCCAAAAATTGCAGGGTCTGCAACAGCTTACTCAGTACATCGGCCGTGATGATATTTAAACCACCATCGTCATAAATCAGATGGGCAACCGCACCGTTAATTTCAGTATTAATCATTGGCTTCATTCATTTTTATTGTTGTTTGTACAATACTTACTAGACAAACTCCGCTAGATAAGCAGCTCGAGAGCAGCAGCGGCTCGAATAGAGACACCTTCTTTTTGTTTATCGAGATCAACCTCTCGATCCTTACCCATCGCTCCCATCAGATAACGCTTATAAACGCCTTGACCAATCGCTGCGAGACGCCAATGTGCGAACGCTCGATAATAATTAATCTGCGATAAATCTCGACCAGTATTGTTGGCGTAAATTTCGCAAAGCTCGTCACGGCTAGGATACCCACCTACTGCAGTTGGAGATTGATCTCCTTCGCGGGTTTCAATTTCTCCGGGGGAAACCCAATTGTTGAGCAG
>JBLHQQ010000283.1:0-4250 GCA_047625245.1 Candidatus Azotimanducaceae bacterium | reverse complement strand
CCGAAATATAGGTTGGGGATACGACTTTTATTGGTGGGCCGATAGTCCCAGATGCCAACTTCGTTGACGAACAATGGCGCGCCTACGTTCTGATGTGGAATGAAGTAACTGACTCGATCTTTGACCGCGGGAATGTACTTTTCGATTTCCTCGGTAATTTTTTTTAGAAACCCCACTGCGGACAATTTATTGAAGGCTGAACTGTCTCCGGCAACGATTTGTAACACACTTTGGTCTGGATACTGCTCTTTGAGCTCAGGCCAGTGATAGTTGATGGCGAAAGCAGTCAGTGCATAATTGGAATCCAGCAATCGAAAATGCTCGCTAGGTAGCTCGGGAATCACACCATCAAAGACGATGTCCAACGCCCCGAAAGTATTCGATTTTAGGTACTGGAGCTGGCCCAGTGCTGGGTCTAATTCGTGGATCGCATCGCAATCAAGCTCTCGCAGGACTTCCTGAGGCAGCGTGAGCAAGACCAACTTGTCTTTAATGGCTTCACTCTGGGAGTCGATGCCGACAGTGATATTGCCGTTCTCGATATTAAGGCGGGTTACTGTGGTGTTTAGATGCAGAGTAAAAGAACCAAAACCACTAGCGGCATAATTGTGAATAGCGTCCTCGATCTTGTCGATTAAAACGCGACCTAGAGATCCGTTCATCGCGACCCAGCTTGGTTTTGTCTTCATCACTGGGAACCACTGCAAAAATACATTGCGAATCGACCGAGCAGAAACTTCATATTCTCGGACTGTGAGTGCGTTCAATAGCAGGCGGCCAAAACTCACGGAGCCCAGAGAGTTATAGAATTGTGAGTTGATAAACCCCTTGAGTGTTCGGTCATCGACTTCAGAGTCTGGGCGGGTGAGCAGGTCGAGCAGAGTGATTCTCGTTCTGCCGGTGTATGGGTCGTCATCGAGGAATTCAAATTTGCCGTCGTACGGCTTAAGGTTTTTAGGTCCCCAGCCAGGATAGCAATCCCGCTCAAAGTCGAGACCTACTTCTTGCCATAGTTGATACATATTGACGTACCAGCCGGGAAACAGGTGGTAGCCATGATCGGATCGAACGCCTTCCTTGAGTGTGTCAGTGGTCAGGTCAAAATTGGCATCATACAAATCGGGGTGGATGTCGCTACCGGCTTTACCTCCAAGCCGATCGGTGGATTCATACAGTTCCACAGCGAAGCCTCGCTGGACCAGCTTTAGTGCAGCTACCATGCCCGCGAGGCCGCCACCGAATATTGCTATTTCCTTTCTCATCTCTGCCTCGTGATGTACGTTGTGAGCTTTTTTTACAGGATTGCGGCAGAGTTAAAGGTCGAGCAAACTAATCCTCCTCTGCGGTTCTAATTCGGTCGAGACGTTCTTCCTCTTCTTCGATCGCTGCCTGGATCTCAACCAGAACGCCATCCACATCGGCCTCGTCAACCGGCTTTTCGAAATCGCCGATCAATTTGGTTTCCGGTGATAGTTGGCCTTCCTCATATAAATGCCAGATTTCACCTGCATAATCTCGGCCAATGAGTTCCGGTGCGAATTGGCCGTAATAGAGCGTTACATTTTCGACATCTCGGTGCAGCATCGCTTCTGCGTGGTTGTTCGCGGCCGCATCAACAGCCTGGGGCATATCAATGATGACCGGTCCATTTTCGTCCACCAAAACATTAAATTCTGACAAGTCGCCGTGAACCATGCCTGTGCAGAGCATTTGGATGACATACTGCATTAGTGTCTCGTGATCGGCTAAAGCCTCAGCCACGGTGAAAGTAACTTCACTTAATCGAGGAGCTACGTCGCCATCCCGATCAGTAATGAGCTCCATTAACAGGACGCCGTCGACGCATCCATAAACCTGAGGAACCCTGACACCTGCAGCGGAAGCCCGGCGCAGGGCATCAATTTCGGCGTTGTGCCAGCTTTCTTCCTGCTGCTGTCGACCAAACTTGGATCCTTTCTCCATCGCTCTGGCGCGGCGGCTGTTTTTGACCTTTCGCCCTTCCTGATAGGTAACGGCTTGCTTGAAGCTGCGTTTGGCCACTTCCTTGTAAACCTTGGCGCAGCGGGTTTCTTGTCCGCATCGAATGATGTAGACCGTAGCTTCTTTGCCGCTCATGAGTTGACGGAGCACTTCGTCAATTAAACCGTCGGCGATAAGGGGTTGTAATCTTTTCGGAATTTTCATGCCGACGTTATACAGGAGACAGACGCACTGGGCTATTCAGATTGGGTAAAAGGTCCACTATGCTGCGCTATAAGTAGCCATGTATGATGTCGCCACTTGTAACTTCACCTATTTGCGCCGCCTTTCGGAGAGCCACGATGTTAGATCGAACCAACGTTAAAGTCGTTCTAAAAACCCGCCCTGAGGGCATGGTGAAGGAAGAAAATTTTGATGTTGTGTCCGAACCCGCTGGTCAGCCTGGCGATAATCAGATGTTGGTTAAAACCCTCTGGTTGTCTCTTGACCCTTATATGCGAGGTCGAATGAGTGATCGTGCCTCCTATGCCAAGCCGCTCCAGATTGGAGAGGTGATGACCGGCGGGATCGTTGGCGAAGTAGTCGAATCGAATTGCGCTGATTATCCCGAGGGAACAATTGTTTCTGCCATGCACGGCTGGCAGTCCTATGCGGTTGCTGGGCCTGAAGATCATCGCTTGTTTAAGGTCGATCCGAGTCTGGCGCCGATTTCGACTGCCGTTGGTACCACGGGTATGCCGGGCCAGACTGCATACTTTGGATTGTTGAAACTCGGTAAACCCCAGCGCGGCGAGACTGTAGTAGTTTCAGCCGCATCGGGAGCTGTGGGTTCCGTGGTGGGTCAGATCGCTAAGATCAAAGGCTGCAAAGCAATCGGCGTCGCTGGTGGTGCAGAAAAATGCCGCTATGTGGTTGCGGAGTTAGGGTTTGATGCCTGTGTGGACTATAAAGCAGCGGATTTTGCCGAGCAGCTTAAAAAAGCTTGTCCCGATGGCGTTGATGTTTACTTTGAAAACGTCGGCGGCATTGTGCTAGATGCCGTGGCGCCACTATTGAATAAGGGTGCCAGAGTGCCGGTTTGTGGTTTTATTTCTGCCTATAACAGCACCAATATGGCAGAAGTGAAAACCCCCGAGATGGTGCTCGGCGCGCTGCCGCACCCTCCGGAATCCAGATTCTTTATTGTGACGGAGTGGATTGAGGAATTTGAATCGTCCTCAAAGCAACTCGGTGATTGGATTAAGGAAGGCAAACTCAAGTACCGCGAAACCATCGTTGAAGGTCTTGAGAACGCACCGACCGCATTTAAGATGCTGTTTACCGGGGAAAATTTCGGCAAGTTAATGATTAAAGTTGCCTAAGCGGCTGTCCCGGAAAGGCTTGGAGGAGAAGTGGCTAAGAAAAACAAAGGTGGCGGTTCACTGGCAGAGCAGCTAAAGCAGGCTGGCCTTGTCACGGATAAGCAGCTTAAGAAAGCCCAGAAGAACATGTATCGTCAGGAGATGCGTGTTCGGCATGGGGTGGAGGTCGACGAGTCGAAGTTGGCTGCTGAAAAAGCACTGGCGAACAAGCAAGCCAAAGACAAGGAAGAAAACCGGCAGCTACAGGAAAAAGCTCAGGCGAAGGCGCTGCAGGCTCAGGTTCGACAACTGGTTGATATGAACCGTCAGCGAGAAAAGGGTGATGTGGCCTACAACTTTACCGAGGATAAAAAGGTCAAAAAGATCTACATCTCGGCGAAAAACAAAAAACAGATCAATCAAGGCTTTCTTGCGATCGTAAAATACGATGAAGACTACCAACTGGTTCCCGAAGGTGTGGCTCGAAAAATCATGCAGAGGCTGCCCGACGGTTATGGCGAAGTTGTCATCTATCTTTTTGAGAAGGTTCAAGTAGAGGTTGATGAGGACGATCCTTATAAGGATTTCCCAATCCCTGATGATCTCGATTGGTAACATTGGTGTGAATGCGCCGGGACACAAGGCCAGCGTTTATTGTCGAATTCTATTCTGGAGGTGGCCGTGTACAGAACGTTAATCGTGCTCACAGCGGCACAATCCTTCGCTCAATGTTGCGTACCTATTATTGTTCTGTTGGGTGGCATTGTGGGCGCGCGCTTGGCCCCGAGTCCTTCTTTGGCGACATTGCCGATTGCTCTGATGATTCTGGGCACCGCCGCCACGACCATTCCAGCTGCGCTTCTTATGCAAAAAATCGGCAGGAAAAATGTTTTCCTTATTGCCGCTTCTTATTGTGCTTTTGCAGGAAGT
>JBLHQQ010000282.1:0-4252 GCA_047625245.1 Candidatus Azotimanducaceae bacterium | reverse complement strand
TTTGAGCCGAAGGCGTTCCCCAAAGCCAAGCCGGGGTTGCCGCCAGAGGATGAGAGGGCCGATATCACCATTTCTGGCATCGAACTGCCGAAGCCGATAATCAGCATACCAATTAGCAGAGGCGGCAAGCCGAGTCGCTTGGCCATGACAGAGGCGCCCTCAACGAATTTATCGGCGCTGATAACAAGGATAACAATACCAAGAAGCAGTGCTAGCGCTGGCGCAAGCAGTTCAGTCACGGGTGGGTCATCATTGGATTCAAGGTAGCTAACATCAGTCCTCTAGTATAACCGGAGGAAGCCTGTTCTGTGAGAGCAGTTGATCTTTTTTTGCCCACAGTTCGATCAACCAATCGCCCGGGTCCTCGGGAATATCCGTGGCCTGAAAAGCTGAAATGTGAACTTGATAGCGTCGATGCTCGCCGCTCAAACATTGCCAAAAAGTGAGGCCATCTTTGGGGTATCCAAGCGTAAAATTAAAAACGGTGGCCTCGGGCAGGTTTTGCAGCATGATTCTAAAACCGCCGCTTCTGGGTTTTAACAAATGTTGATACTCGCTGCCCTGAGACGCTTGCTTATCTTTGGTGAATCTCGTTCCCTCGACAAAATTCATCAGGGCGCCTGGCTTCTGAGTGGCAGATGCAACGGATGAATAATCCCGATGACGGCTGAGTTCCGATTTTCCTCGATTCAAGCGGGGGAAGTTTAGGGCGAGGCAAATCCAACCCACAACGGGGACGTAGATCAGCTCCTGTTTGATCAAAAACATGAGCAGAGGACCCTTTCGTACAATGAGGAACTGTAGAAGCAATATGTCGAACCAGGAGCGATGATTGCTGATGACAATACAGTTGGATGATTGGTCGTCGGGAACTTCTCCTAGGATTTCGAGTTCTATACTCAACACCGAAAAAAGCCAGAAGCTGTCAAACCAAACAGCGGCTCTGTAAATTTTGTCGACAATCATGTCAAACAGGCGATGGGACGGTTTATGGCGTACCAAGGCCTTGAGTAATGCAACCAACACTAGCGGCGGAATCCAAAATAGTAGATTCAACGTGATGGCCGAAAGTGAGACGGTGCTAATGAATTGTCGTTTGATGTTCATGACTTCTTATTGTTGTTATCTGGCTTGAGGTTCAAAGCGTGAAAATACCATATCAAATTTTCCCTGCCGCTGGTGCTGGGATTTACTCTCGTAGCCCTGCAAACCGATATAAACTTCCCTATGGGTATGTTGTTCGATCATGATCAACTTAATAGATTGCCAGAAGCTGGCAAAAATCTGAAAACTATCGGCATGGCGAGCAATGTTGCCCGTCATTGTTTTGGCGAAAGGTAAGGAGTAACAGGTGACTCGATGTCTATTGTGGGTAATGATCATGATGCCGGGACTTTTAATGGCAAACGACCGGGAATTGGTAGTGGGGCATTGGGCCTCGGAAGGTTCAATTTTTGAGATTACCCTCTCAGACGGCACTCTGAGGGGCCAAGTAAGGGCGTTATTCAACCCAAATTACCTTTCTGAAGAGGACGCTGATCGAGTAGGTCAACCGCGCACCGATGACAATAATCCTGATTCGGAGCTGCGCGATCGCCCAATCATCGGCCTTGCTATGTTTTCTGAGTATCAATTTGAAGATGGACAATGGCAAGGTAAAATTTATGACCCAGAATCTGGCAACACTTATCAGAGCCGTATGAAGATCACGGGCAAGGGCGATCTAGAGATCCGTGGCTATATAGGAATCCCTATGCTTGGCAGAACCGCAAAGTTTGCTCCGGTTCAGCGCTGCACAGCAGAAATTCAGAACATGATTCTCCAGCTTGAAGGCCAGTTCACCTGCCCTTAGCACCGCCCTTTGCGTCAAAAGGAGTGTCTTACTCTCTCGGGGGAGTATGTTACAATTAAAAAGCTGATAGGAATTCACATGGTTTTGTCTTGTCAGTATCGGGTCCTCGTCTTGCTCTGTTGTTAAAAAAACAGTGGCTGGAAACAGACCTTAATCTATAAGAGCGAAGCGGGAGTCGTGGTATGAGTGTCACGAAGGGTCGAGTCAAATGGTTCGACGAGAAGAAAGGCTTTGGATTTATTGAGCATGAGGGAGGCAAAGATGTCTTCGTCCATTTCAGCCAAATCCAGTCCGATCGGTTTAAAACGCTTGATGACGGACAAGAAGTTGAGTTTTCAATAGAAGACGGTCCTAAAGGACCACAGGCGGTTAACGTCGTCGCACTCTGATTCGGCTTTCCTCATATAGGAAGCCGCTCTAAACAGTGTCGCACAGCGGAAATATCCGCGGAGCGTCGCTGTATCTAACTTTTATCTAACGGAAATATTATGTCAGGAAAGAAAAAACAGGTTGGCGCGTCCAATGTCGATATTAGAGCATCACTCGACGCAGATGTTGAAGCCTTCCTAAAAAAGGGCAACAAGATCCAAGAAATTCCTTCTGGCATTAGCGGTCAGGTAACGGTTCCTAAAAAAGCACCGGTAGTAGAAAAGAAAGCTCCAGCCGCAGAAAAGAAAGAACCTGAAACGAAAGAACCTGAAACGAAAGAGCCAGAAGCCGAAAATAAAGCAACCTGATTCTATTCCTATTCTCAATATAGCCTAATTTTGTTAGACACCAAAAAGCTACGCTACAGTGTTTTAGCCACTCTCTTCTGCGCCCTCTTAAGTATAGTGCCGATGTTGAGTGGTGCAGCTGAAATTTCGAGTGGAAATTGGCCATCCCACGGCCTGAATGCTTCGGAAACTCGAGAATCTCCGCTCCGCCAGATTAATCCAGACAGCATTTCAACCTTAGGACTTGCCTGGTCATTTGATACCGGCACCCGCCGAGGTCTCGAAGCATCCCCCATTATTATCGATGGTGTGATTTACACCACGGGTGATTGGAGTCGAGTATTTGCTAACAATGCGAAAACTGGTGAGCTGCTTTGGCAATATGATCCCAATGTCGATCGGGCCTGGGGCGTCAATGCCTGCTGCGATGTGGTTAATCGCGGTGTTGCTGTAGCAGCCAATCAAGTTTTTGTCGGCGCCCTCGACGGACGCCTGATTGCTCTCGACAGCGCAACGGGTAGACCCGTGTGGGAAACGCTGACAATCGATCGAACCAAGCCCTATACGATTACGGGCGCCCCTAGAATCGTTCACGACACAGTCATTATCGGAAACGGCGGTGCTGAATACGGTGTGCGGGGATACGTCTCGGCCTATGATATTAAAACCGGTGATCTGCGCTGGCGCTTTTATACGGTACCGGGCAACCCAGCATTACCAGCAGAATCTAATGCGATGGAAATGGCGCAAAAAACCTGGACCGGAGATGTATTCTGGAAAGTAGGTGGCGGTGGCACAGTCTGGGATTCTATGGCCTACGACCCAGAGCTTGATCTGCTCTATATCGGCGTCGGCAATGGCGCACCCTGGAACCGCCATATTCGAAGCCCGGGGGGCGGAGACAACCTATTTCTATCCTCAATCGTTGCGTTGAATGCCAAGACTGGAGAATACGTCTGGCATTACCAAACCACACCGGCAGATACCTGGGATTACACCGCTACTCAGCACATGATTTTGACGGAACTCGCCATTAACGGTGAAAAACGTAAGGTAATTCTTCAGGCACCCAAAAATGGTTTTTTCTATGTGCTTGACCGCACCACCGGGGAACTAATTTCTGCAGAAACTTATGTGCCGATCACCTGGGCAACTCACGTTGATATCGAAACTGGCCGCCCGCAAGAAACTGACAATGCAGACCATCGAGTCGAGTTTCAGATGACTAAACCAGCGCCTTTTGGTGGCCACAACTGGCAGCCGATGGCGATGAACCAAAAGACGGGTTTGGTCTACATACCTGCGATGGAAAACGTCTCGATGTACAGTACACCGGAAACCTTTGAGTATATTGAGGGCGGTTATTGGAATCTGGGTCAAAATGACGACCTCAACGCCGACAATCCATTGGCTAACATGAGCCCAACTCTGGCCAACGCAGTGATGAAACATTTGCTTCGAGGCCGGCTTATCGCCTGGGACCCAATTGAGCAGAAAGAACAATGGCGAGTGGAACATGCCACCGCCTGGAATGGTGGTGTATTAACCACAGCGGCTGGGCTTGTTTTTCAAGGAGATGGCGCTGGTTTTCTGTCAGCCTTTGATGCGTCCAGCGGCGAACGAATATGGCAATACAACGTCGGTAACGGCATCATCGCACCACCCGTCAGCTATGAAATTGACG
>JBLHQQ010000281.1:0-4263 GCA_047625245.1 Candidatus Azotimanducaceae bacterium | reverse complement strand
AGAAGAAGTAGGCAGGACCACTACCGCTGACTGCTGTAACAGCATCCAGAGCACTTTCATCTTCAAACCAGGCGATCTTTCCTACGGTGGCAAGAAGATGAGCGGCGAGGTTTTTTTGCTCATCACTAACGTTTTGGGAAGCAAATAAGCCAGTCATACCCTCGCCAATGAGAGCTGGAGTATTGGGCATACAGCGAATGATGGCGGTTTTCGACCCCAACCAGCCACTGAGGCTAGTACTGGTGATACCAGCGGCGACGCTAATAAATAGCTTACCAGCTGCCAACGGTGCCAGGGGCAAACAAATATCGGCCATCATATTCGGTTTCACACACAGTACGATGAGGTCTGCCTCTGCTACCGCCTGCAGGTTGTCGGTAGTCGTGTGGATACCTGCTGATACCGTAGCGAGTTGTGCTTCAAAAGGGTCCGCAGCCCACACCTTCCCGGCTGAGCCTGCCGCTAGATAGCCACCCATAAGGGCTTTCGCAATGTTGCCTGCGCCGATAAATGCAATTGTGGTCATAGAGTATTTCTCGCACCAAAAATGTCTGTTCCAATTCTGACCCAGGTCGCACCTTCCAGAATTGCCGCCTCTAGATCTTGAGACATACCCATAGACAACTCTGTTTGGTCGGGACAATGAGCTTGCTGAAGCTGTCGAAGCTGCTTAAAGGGCCTTTGTTGCTCGCTGATGGTCTTGCGCTGCGTTGGCAATGTCATAAGTCCTTGCAGTTCGAGCCGCTCGAAGGATGTTAGTTCGTGCAAAGCCTCAGGTAGATCACTAGGATCGAAGCCGGATTTATTTGGGTCAGAGTCGACATTGATCTGCAGAAAAATCTTCAGGGCTGGCTTGTTCTCGGGTCTTTGCTCGTTAAGGCGACGTGCTACCTTAATGTTTGAAACCGTATGAACCCAATCAAAGTGTTCGGCAATTTGGCGGGTTTTGTTTGACTGGATGGCGCCAATAAAATGCCAAATACAAAGGTTTCCGACCTGTTCGATTTTTTGCAGAGCCTCCTGCAAGTAATTTTCGCCAAAATGCTTGTGACCGGAATCGATTGCCGCAAGAATCATGGACGCTGGTTTAGTTTTGCTCACCGCTAACAATTGAACCGCACCTGCGGATCGATTGCTAGTGCTGCAAGCGGCGGCGATTCGAGCATTAACGCGCTCTATGTTCTTGTGGATCATCGAGGTTGCGTCTGTCGTTTCTTTTGGGGATTTAGACCCAACAGACAGCTTTTGATCTTGCTCATTTTTCAAAATAGGTAATAGAGTGGTTTATTAGGGGATTCGATAATACTATTAGTTGATCATGAATTCCTGACAAGAAAAGGCCCACTGGATGGATATTACTGAACTGTTGGCATTTAGCGAGAAGCAAGGTGCTTCGGATTTGCATCTGTCGGCAGGTTTGCCGCCCATGATTCGAGTGGACGGCGATATTCGGCGTATCAACTTGCCTGCACTGGATCACAAGGAAGTCCATTCTCTGATCTACGAGATTATGAATGATAAACAGCGAAAGGACTTCGAAGAGTTTTTAGAATGTGACTTTTCCTTTGAAGTGCCAGGGGTTGCTCGATTCAGGGTAAATGCCTTCAACCATAATCGTGGTGCGGGCGGTGTTTTCCGAACGATTCCTTCTAAAGTCCTGAGTATGGAAGACTTGGGGATGGGCGAAGTCTTCAAATCGATTTCAGAAACGCCACGCGGTTTGATTACAGTGACAGGGCCAACAGGCTCAGGAAAAAGTACGACTCTTGCGGCAATGATGGATTACATCAACGACAATCGGTATCAGCACATTCTTACCGTAGAAGACCCGATTGAATTTGTACATGAAAGCAAAAAGTGTCTGGTAAACCAACGAGAAGTACATCGCGACACCCTCGGTTTTAACGAGGCGTTGCGATCTGCCCTGCGAGAAGATCCGGACATTATTCTCGTCGGTGAGATGCGAGACCTTGAAACGATCCGCCTAGCACTGGAGGCCGCGGAAACTGGCCATATGGTCTTTGGTACCCTGCACACGTCCTCGGCCGCTAAAACCATTGACCGGGTCATCGATGTATTTCCGGCAGCAGAAAAATCCATGGTCCGGTCGATGCTGTCCGAATCCCTTGCGGCGGTTATCTCGCAAAACCTGCTCAAGAGAGTCGGTGGCGGCCGGGTTGCAGCTCACGAAATCATGCTTTGCACGCCGGCGATTCGCAACCTGATTCGAGAAGATAAGGTGGCGCAAATGTATTCAGCCATCCAAACTGGCGGACAACTCGGTATGAAGACCCTCGATCAATGTCTGAAAGAATTGTTACAGAAAAATATTATTAGTAAAGAAGCTGCTCAAGGAGTAGCCAAAATCCCCGCTGACTTTAAGTAATCCCCGAACGATCAGTTAGCACCACTACTAGGACTGCAAATGATTGATTTCGATAAACTTCTGAAGGTCGTTGTGGATCAGGGCGGCTCGGATTTATTCGTTACCGCGGGGTTGCCTCCTTCTATCAAGGTCAGCGGTAAGATGATGCCCCTGTCCAAAACCCCGCTGACGCCGGATCAGGCCCGGGAAATGGTCCATGGCACGATGACGGAAGGCCAGGTTCAGGAGTTTGAGTCTGAACGGGAGTGTAACTTTGCCATTCATAGCCCTTTGGCAGGCCGTTTCCGTGTGAGCGCGTTCTACCAGCGGAATTTCGCAGGTATGGTGCTACGTCGGATCGAGACCCATATCCCGACCTGTGATGATCTCGGATTGCCGGAAATTATTAAAAAGTTAGCAATGACCAAGCGTGGGCTGATCATTTTTGTTGGCGCGACCGGTACCGGTAAGTCGACTTCCCTTGCTTCGATGATCGGCCACCGCAATACCCACAGCAAGGGTCATATCATCACGATTGAAGACCCGATCGAATATATTCATGAACACCGTGGCTGCATGGTGACCCAACGTGAAGTTGGAACCGACACCCCCAGTTTTGACATAGCCTTGAAGAACACGCTGCGGCAAGCCCCAGACGTGATCATGGTGGGAGAAATTAGAACCAGAGAGACAATGGACTATGCGATGGCGTTTGCTGAGACCGGCCACCTCTGCTTGGCAACGTTGCACGCCAACAACGCCAACCAGGCCCTCGACAGAATCATTAACTTCTTCCCCGCGGACCGGCACGCCCAGGTCTGGATGGATCTGTCCCTCAATCTGCGAGGTATGATCGCCCAACAACTGATTCCGACAATTGACGGCAAAGGGCGCCGAGCCGCGATTGAAATTTTGATTAACACCCCTCTCGTGGCAGATAACATCCGCAAGGGTGAAGTGCATACAATTAAGGAAATCATGACTAAATCTACAGAGAGCGGTATGCAGACCTTTGATCAGGCTCTTTATGCCCTCTATGCAGCGGGAGAAGTTACCTACGAGGACGCCCTCGCCTCAGCAGATTCTGCCAACGACCTTCGATTGTTGATCAAGTTAGCGGGTGATGGGCTTGCGATCGGCAGCGGTAGCGCAGGACTTTCTCTCGAAACCAGTGAAGGTGAGAGCGGTCTGCTGCGCCGTTAAACAGGCACTATTCAGCTTCTCGGAAGTATGTTTCTAATATTAGCTGGGCAGCGATCGAATCTATCGGACCTTCCTGATCTGTCATTAAGGCAGCTTCAAAGCTGCTGAGTCTTTCGTCCATGGTTCTGCTTGGTATGTTGTAGCGTCCGTGAAGCTTGCGGGCAAATTTTTCTGAAAGCCGGGACATTTCGCTCGGAGTGCCATCCATATTCAGCGGTAGTCCCACCACGAGCAAAGCCGGTTGCCACTCTCTAATTATCCTCTCAACCTGCTGCCAATTGGGTATGCCATCTCGAGCTTTAAGAATGGTTAAAGGTGTTGCAGTACCTGTGATTGCCTGGCCGACAGCGACACCTATTTTTTTGGTGCCGAAATCGAAGCCCATGACAAAGCCATTTGAAGCCATATCAATCGTGCCCCGGGTTGGTTGCGATCAAGTTCAAGTCCACGCCAAGTTGATTGGCGGCCACTGCAGCTCTTTTTTCGATTTCGATATCAAAAATAATTTCTGCCGATGCTGGTGTCAGAAGCCAGGTGTTCTCGCCAAGCTCCTGTTCTAATTGCTCAGCTCCCCAACCCGCATAACCAAGTATTGCCACTAGAGCGTCTGGCATATCGCCCTCATGCAGATTATCGACCAGATCTTGAGATGTGGTTAGGGAAATGTCTGGGCTTACCGCAAAGGTTGACTCAAA
>JBLHQQ010000280.1:0-4286 GCA_047625245.1 Candidatus Azotimanducaceae bacterium | reverse complement strand
GTTGAATCAAACCATCCCGCGGCCCAACAACCTTTGCAATCTCTTCCAGTTCAGCAAGCTCAGCAAAAGTACCCGGGATTGAACGGCCATCGGGTGCTTTATGTGGCTCGTAACGATTAGACGAGAATCCGACCGCGCCATCTTTCATGGCTTGTTCTACGATGTCCGCCATCTGCTGTTTTTCAGTGTCGGTTGCCTGCTCGTCAAAAGATCGTTCACCCATGACGTAATAGCGAACGGCACAATGCCCCACAAGTCCAGCAACATTCAAGGACGGCTTTAGCTCTTCCAACATGTCAAGGTATTGACCGTAATGTTCCCAGTTCCAGGGAAGTCCCGAGAGAATGGCTTGCTTGGGAATGTCCTCGACGGTTTCCATCATGCCAGCGAGAAGATCAACATCATTAGGCTTACAGGGCGCGAATGTCAGGCCGCAGTTTCCAATCAACGCGGTGGTGACACCATGCCAGCTGATCGGGGTCATTTCCGGATCCCAACCGATTTGGGCATCAAGGTGTGTGTGTATGTCGACAAAACCCGGTGTGACGGCGAGACCAGCAGCATCAATCTCCTCTTTACCTTGGCCCTCAACCGTACCTATCGCAGTGATCAAACCATCATCAATGGCAAGATCACCGACAAAAGCTTCTGATCCTGTGCCATCAATAATATTTCCACCACGAATTACGATGTCGTGTGTCATAGCTTTCCCCTAATTGTTTAAATTTAGCCTAAATGGTGATTGACATGAAAACAAATGCAGTTTTGAATTATTGACATTCATTTTTCGAATCGCAGATTACCCAATGTCTAGTCCAATAGATCTCAAACGTATGCGCTACATCGTTGAAGTGGCCAAAGCCGAAGCGATTACATCAGCAAGCGAAAATCTTGGCATCACCCAGTCAGCCTTGTCCCGGAGTATTGCCGACGTTGAGGAAACCCTTGGCGTAAAACTGTTTCACCGACGACCACGGGGTATTGAGCTCTCTGAGCAGGGAGAGCGATTCGTCGCTCAGGCAGAACAGATTCTCGGTAATGTGGACGACCTAATCAGTGGTATCCAAGCAACCGGGGACGAGGTAACGGGGCGAATTTGCCTTGGCGTCACACCTTCATCCACTTTGATCCACGCACATCGTGCGATTCGACAGCTGGTCAAAGAATTTCCTCTGGTCGGTGTCAAAGTGGTGACGGGTAGTCCGCAGACGCTTTGCCCCCGTATGCTCGCCGGTGACATCCACCTCATCATCGGATCCAGCTATCTAAATCGGTGGAGCGAGTTGGACATCATCTCTCTGGCTGAACTTCACTTTGCCTGTATTCTCAGAAAAGGACACCCACTCGCGCAGTTGAACAGCATCAGTGAAGTTGATGTGTTGGGTTATCCCCTAATTTTGCCGGAGAGTATTAATCCAGTTCATTCAGATACAGCTAAGCGCTATGCTCACCACGATCTCGACCCACCAAAGCCCCGTTATGTCACTGACGACATGGATCTGGTCCTACAGCTTATTTCTACTACTGATGCCTGGTTTCCGATGATGCAACCGTCTCCTACTTTTGGAGATCTAGATGAACACTTCTGGGTACTACGCGACGTGGTGGAAATGCCGACGCGCTACTTGAGCATCGCCAAATCATCAATACATACAACCAGTATAATGACGGAACGGTTGTTAAACCTGATCATTAGTCAGTTTTCACAATCACGCTGAATGGCGAGCTTAATTTATGGTTCATTACATTAGCACCCGGATGTGACCTGATAGAAGATAGGCAGTAAGAGCTGGCCCCGCCTTTCCGGACAACTATCCCCAGTCTATAAGTGGATTCTAGCCCCCTCAGTTGATCTGCCAACTGCGCTGGCTGCGATTCAATATACTTCGTCAGGTGTCCGTTCGTCGAGGCTGGAATGAGGCCGCCGACTATTGTAGAACGTAAACTAACGATCCAACCCTTGCCTGGCATCTGCTACTGAGTCATAGGCATGCAGGTATACCTCTTCGTATTTAGCAGACCGCCTGAGTCTCTCGACAAACATATTGTCTCGTCACGCGCCCTGCCTTCCATGCTGATCTTGATGCCATTGTCCTTTGTCCGGCTGGCAACCACCAAAGAAGGTGGTGTGCGACAACGGTAACGAAATCACCAGCAAAGCCATGTTCTTTTGGTCGAAGGAGACTGGTATCACGCTTGGCTTTATGCAACTGGGAAAACCGACTCAGAACGCGTTCGTCGAAAGCCTCAACAACAATTTCCGCAAGGAATGCTTGAGAGCGAACTGGTTCAGATTGTTGGACAAGGCGAGAATGGAAATCAATCAATGGCGAGAGCACTAAAACCATGTTCGCCCGCATAGCTCACTTAACTATTTGCCAACTGTTGTGTTCGCACAGAAAGCAGCATAAATTCGACAATACTCACCGAAGAGGTGGCGCTAAAGATGGGAAAAGTCACGGTAAAGATAGTACTGGCACGAATGAACTAAGCGTAACGATCACTTTTGCTGTACAGCTAGCGCGAGGATGCCTGTGGGACCGCACTATTCAAGAACGCAACGACCAGGCCCCTTAACCTTTAAGGTCAAGTTTTATCAAGGTTTGGGCGCAATCCCCGACACTGTAAAGAACTGGGTCATTAATACACTTGTGCTGTTTTATTACAGTCAATTGTTGGGATTGGATGCCTTTCAGGTCTCCGCTATTCTCGCCATAGCCATGGTCTTTGATGCCGTAACGGACCCGATCGTCGGCGCCTATTCAGACAATTTGCAGAGTCGTTGGGGGCGGCGCCATCCCTTGATGCTGGTTGCGGCATTACCCCTGGGCGTGGGGATCTATCTCACCTTCTCGCCGCCTGAGGGTTTGTGTGAGCTGGGTTTGATGGCTTGGCTGCTAGTCTGCATGGTGCTCACACGCGGCATGATGACCCTATACTTTGTTCCGTGGGCCGCGATCGCCTCAGAAATGTCAGATGACTATCACGAAAGAACCTCGGTCATGGCCCATCGCTACGCGGTGGGTTGGGGCATTGGCGTGTGCTTTCCTTTGTTTGTTTACAGCTTTTTACTGCCCAGTACGGAGGCCTTTGCTGTTGGTCAGATGAATTTGGCGGGGTATCCGCTAGTGGGGATCGCCGCCGGGTTATTGCTGACGGGGGGCGCATTGGTCACCAGTCTACTAACCCTGAACCAAGTGCCGTATCTGAGGCAACATGTCGAGGTTAGCGAGCGGCTAAGCCTGTCTCTGATCCTTAGAGACCTGGTCCGGTCCATGAAAAATCGACAGTTTGTTTTAATCTTTCTCATCGTGATTATGATTTCTGCGATCGGGGGGACCACCGTCAATCTTGGGATCTACATCAATACGTACTTTTGGGGGTTTAACACTGACGATTTACGCTGGTTCGCGCTGTCGGCGCTGGGCGCCTTTATTGCCTTTCCGCTCATTGCCCTGGTTCAAAAGCGGTGGGAAAAGAAGTCGATCATTTTAGTCTGCGCGCTGGTTTCACTGCTCGATGGTATTACGCTCATTAATCTTCGGTTTTTCGATCTTTTGCCAGACAATGGCGACCCCAGGTTGCTCATGATACTGGTCGGGGCGGGCGTCTTGGGAGTTGCCATCGCGGTGATTCAAGGGGTGATCTCGTCATCCTTGTTGGCGGATGTTTTAGATCAGCACGAATTGCACACCGGATACCGTCAGGAAGGGATGTTTAATGCGGCCTTGTCCTTTTCAGGCAAAGCGGTCAGTGGTGTTGGCATTATGTTTGGCGGACTCTTAATGACTCTCATCGAATTTCCAACGCAAGTCGACCCGTCTCAAGTGCCCGAAGAGATGACCTTTAGGCTTGGTCTCGCGGTCGGGGTTTTATTACCGTTGCTGTATTTGATTCCAATTGCGTTGGTGACTCGGTATCAAATTACCCAGGCAGTGCATGCCTCGATTCGAGCGGAGCTGGACCGGCGCCGCAAGGCAGAGCCTTAGGGCCTATCGTCATATAGCCGTTGCTACCATGCTTGATTTATTCAGCTTGGGTGTTTAGGGCGGTTTGTGATCACTTAAACCAGCGTCAGTCGTGTGCGCGTTTAGGCAGGCTAGCGCTCAACGGCAGCGCATGAAGTCGCAAAGCGAGATGTTTTTAATGATATTGAGATGTTTTATGACTCTGTGCGTAGGCATACTGTAAAAAATTTACTACTGCTCATAGAATTCGAACGGCAGCTAGGTAGTGAGACCTTCAAGTGTCTACTGAATTAGTGGCGGTTCAATCGGCTATGTAGA
>JBLHQQ010000279.1:0-4288 GCA_047625245.1 Candidatus Azotimanducaceae bacterium | reverse complement strand
CCACAGCACGGCATAACGATTTCGGTGCTAGGGGGGGCTGCAACGTTCGATGAGATTTATCTATACATCTCGGATCGAATACACCTGATGCCTCGGCTGAGGCAACGACTTGTGATGGTGCCGTTTAACATGGCTCATCCCAAGTGGGTCGACGATCCAGACTTTGATCTACGTCATCACATCAAGGCTGCTGAAGTTCCTCAAGACACGACGATTGAAGCCGCTATCGACATAGCTTTGGGGCTGGGTGAGCCGCTTTTGGATCGTACTAAACCACTGTGGCTCAACTATATTCTGGAGGGCGTAGAAGGCAAAACTTTGTGGGTCCAACTCCTGCATCACGCCTTTGTTGATGGCGCAACCTTAGTCGCCTTGTCGATGATCATGACCGACCCTACTGCAGAGGCTAATGGGCCTGAACCCTCGACGCTGACCTGGCAACCACCGGCATTGCCTCGTCCTGAGGAACTGCTAAGAGAAGCGACCGTTGAACAGGGTCGAGCAACATTTGATACCTTTACAAATCCAGGCGCCTTTGCTTTACCGGCAGATGAAATTCCCAAATCGATGGCCTTTATGACAAGGCTCAACACGCCTGTCATGCAAGCTCCCTGGAATGCATCGATGGTGGGGCCGAAGCGCAAATTGAGTGTTCTGGAATACACCCTTGAAGAGTTTAAATACATTCGCAAGCATCTGGGTGGCACGGTGAACGATGTGGCAATGTCGATTGCAACTGAAGGTGCTGCTAGATACATGCAAGCGCAAAACGAGCTGGTAGAAAATCGTTATATTCGCACCATGTGTCCTGTGGATGTTCGGGATGGCGATGTGGATCCTGAAAACCTGGAAGGCAATCGTGTTTCAGCAATGTTCCCAAGAGTTCCGGCCTGGCCAATGGGTATGGAGAAACGTTTTTCAGAGGTGAAGCAGGAACTAGATGGCATCAAGTCGAGGCAAGAGCCGGAAACGCTTGATGCCATTCAAAGATCCCAGCCGCCAGTCCCTCCGACGGCGATGGCTGCAAGCTTGCAGGTCGGCTCGCAGTTTGATCCGACCGCATCAATGGCCCAGAACCCACTCCCCATCATGCCTTTTTCAGGTTTTCGACCAGAACAGGCGGGCTTCAACTTTACTGTGACTAATGTGCCGGGGTCAAACTGGGTCCAGTATATTGCAGGATATGAGATAGAGAAGGTTTTTGGCACTTTGATGCTGGGTGGCACTCTTGGACTCGGTGTGGGTATTGGTACCTATGCAGGCCAATTGTTGCTTGGGGTAACTACCGACCCAAGGCTGGCAGATGCTAAGGCGTTTAGTCTTTGTGTTGATGAGAGCTACGGTGAATTGATGGCGCTGGCTGTTAAGGCCGATAAGGGTTAGTGCTAGAAAATTTTCGCTAGGATTATTCGAGCGATGAAGGCCGGTGAGCTTATCGCGCCGTGATAGTCATACTTCAGCGTTTTCAGTGAACCACCATAGATTGCTAAATATACAACACAGGCTGCGAGGTACGTGCCCTGGAGGCTGGCATAACGGGGATATCGGCCGCAGCTATCGTCGAAGCTGCAATAACATCAATCAAGCCCAACTTCGCGCGAGAGTGTGGCGGTACATAGGCATGTGTCATGTACAGAAAAGGTTTGGCTCCCGCTAGTCGAATTTGCTCGCTATAGTTTTGAACGGTCTGCCGATAAACAGCTTGAGCTTTCGGTTTTAGGACTTCCTCGCTGCCACCTCGAAGAATGACAGCTTCAACTGCTGCTGCGCATGTACCCCAGATCAATGTTGATAATAGTAACCAGCAAGCCAATTCACATCTCAAACTTATGCCTCTTTAGTCACAGCTATTCTATTTGTTTGCCGTCTTTGACAATGAGGAATTGGCGTTCACCGTTGTCTTGAGGTTGGTTCGGCTCGCCTTCACGCGGAATCATCAACGAGCCATCGTGGCAGTATTGCAGGATGTAAGATTTGCGTTCGCTGTCCGTTGTATTGTGCCCCGTTCGGTGTGGCGTTAGGGAGGAAAATACCACCACGTCACCGGCTTTTGCTTCGACGGGGATAGCGTTGTCCATACCTTTGATACATTGCCAACCAAGATCCGTATTCCAATGTTCAAGGGTGCCATGTCGATGAATTCCAGGCATCACCCAAGGGCAGCCATTATCGAGTGTCGCATCCACCAGAGGCACCCAACAGGTCAGGTAATCCTGGGGTGAGACAAAGTTGTAGCCGTTATCCTGGTGCCACGGAAACTCCTCGGCGCAGTGGGGCTTTTTATACACAGCTTGATCCCAGTAGAGGCGGCAGTCAGGTCCCATCAGATCAAGACAGAGTTCTGCAAAAACTCGATGTTGTGCGAATTGACGTGCAACTGCGCTGCGAAGCACCGGGTGCAAAGCAAAGGTGATTTCATCGGCGCGGGCGATGTATTTGCGTTTATCTTCAACCGTTCGTAGGAACTCATTCGTTTTAGCTTCCATCGGGTCGATCGCTGAAATGATAGGCTGTAGTTCCTCTGGTTCGAAAACATTTTCTAAAAGGAAGTAGCCGCTCTCATTCCATAGTGCTGACTGAGCCTCACTAATGATTTGAAATGGAGCGGAGGTGTTTTGCCATTGGAACGAATCGTTTAGCGGGTGAAGTTGCATGGTCGTTTGGGCCTCACTTCCCATGTTGTGGTCCGGTAAGTTGGCCTCGATTAGCCGGTTGTTCCGGCAAGCCGGCCTGAGGTGGCCATACTTGAGGCATGCCTTCGCCTTCCATTAGCTCACCTGCTTTGATGCCGGCGCGATCAAGCGGATACACTGGCCAGGGATTGGCGCGTCGATAGCCTCGAGCCAGATAGACCGTGGTAAAGACCCGCCTTGTTTGGTCCGAGAGATTGGCGCCAGCTTGATGTACCGTAAAGCCGTGGTGCCACACGACACTGCCGGCTGCTACCTCTACGGTTTCTGGTGTTGCGCCATTCAATGCTGGGTCGCGAAGAATATCGTAGGGTTCAGTTGAATGTGTAATGTCGACGATCTTAAGCTTTCCAGCTTTGTGGGAGCCAGCTACATAGGCCATTGCGCCAGCCGAAACCGTCACGTCGCACAGTGGAATCCATGCACTCACGAGAGGCGCATCGCCAATTGGCCAAAACGGCTGATCTTGGTGTGCAGTAGTTTCGCGGCCACCGGCTTCTTTATACAGCGCCTGGTCCTGCCATAACAGAATCTCCGGTTCGGATAATAGTTGCGCGGCGATGCCTGCCAGCTTCGAGTGACAGCTGAGTTCGCAAATCACTCGATTGGTTTCCCATAATCGCATGCATTGAATAAACGATTGCTCGTAAGTGGTTTTCTCGGTGACGCTACGAGCATCTGCTCGAGTGCGCAGCGCGACCTCGTCATCAACAGCCTCGCCGTAGCGTTTGAGTTCCTCAAAGGTGAGTACGTTGTCTGTCACAACGAAACCCCGTGATTGAAATTCAGTAATCTTGTCTTGGTTAAGCTTCATCGGATATTCAGTCATATCAGTGTAATAAGGACCAATCGGGTTTTGATTCAGGATGACTCAGTTCTCCGAACGCGTTGCGCACAACGCGGCGCTGCTCGTCCAACCAATGTTTAGAGTCGGTGCAGGGTGCCAAGTTATCGGCACGCTTCTGTTGATGCTGAGCTAGTTGTCCGCGCAGACGCGCAAGGTCTTCTTGTGCCGCTGGATCATCTATCAGGTTGTTCATCTGCAGTGGGTCTCGAGTGAGGTCGAAAAGTTCTTCGCGGCCATTCAGCCATTTGGCATAGGTGTGGCGTCGAGTTCGTACACCGCGCCACTCTGCGCCATCTTTAAACCAATCGAAATGCTTGGAAAAATTCATGATGAATGCACTATCGTCGTCGTGACCTCCAGTACCCGCCAGAATGTCCTGGGCAACGCTTCGGCCCTCAATTGAGCGAGGTACTGGAATGCCTGCCAACTCGCAAATAGTGGGGAACCAATCCGTCATATTCACCAGCACATCCGATGAGGAGGCTCGCTCTATTTGGCCGGGGTATCGAATAAAGCCCGGCACGTGCAGTGATGCGTCGTAGGGGTTTTTCTTGGACCAGGGGTTAACACCTTGAGAGCCGCCTTGAGTGCCATGATCAGAGGCGAAAACCAATATTGTGTTGTCAGACAATCCTTTTTCGTCGAGAAAGCGCATGAGATTACCCAGCATTTCGTCTATCGCGAGAATCATAGCGAGATAGTGACGGTACATTTCTTTTGAGACCGCTTGCTTTGACTCAGGCACGTTGGC
>JBLHQQ010000278.1:0-4299 GCA_047625245.1 Candidatus Azotimanducaceae bacterium | reverse complement strand
CTAGACAGTGGTGATGAAACCAATATCTCCTTAAGTATTGAGTGGATCATCAATGATAACATGACCTTTAATATCCGCCAGAACAAGGCTGATGTTGACCGTGTCATGGGTGGAGCAAATGGTGGTGGTTTGATTGTTCTAAATGGTGAAAACATTTATGGCGACCAACTTCACAATACAACTCGCCTTAACCACGCCTTACGCGCAGTTGATCCGACTGTGACTGATCCAACAAATTCAGCCTTTGTTGACAATACCCAACCAATTCTGAACTTCACGGATCCAACCACGGGTGCAAACAGAACAGGGCAGTATACTCGTCCTGGTGTTGAGAATGGGTCGGCTAGACTCAACTCCGCATTTGGTTCTACCGTTGATCCGGCGGATTGTATATTCCTGGATCGAAAAGACATCAAGGGTGATGACATCTGTGCTTATACAAATGGCCAGAACTATGAGTTGTTTGACCAGCAGGGTACACAGGCAGAGTTTGCCTGGAGCATCAATGATGCTCTGGAATTCAAGTACATATTTGGTTACAACACACTGTTATATGAGCGAATCACTGATGACGATAGTTCATCAAACGCGGCGATCGATCTAGAGTTCTATGTGAACCATGAAGCAGAGTACGTATCTCACGAATTGCAATTGTTCTGGGATGTCGGTGATAACCTGACGTTTACCTCTGGTATTTTCTTCTATGATTCGACGATTGATCAGCGCTACGACTTTTACTCGAGTGCCGACAAGCACAGCAACCCAGCTTTCAGCTTAGATGGAATTCTTGGGATAGCGGCGCCTGGTGCAGTTCCTGGTAATCCAGCCCTTGGTTTCTTGTTCGGTGCTACGCCAGCGAATTTCAATACAGCTAAAAATGCCGCCCAAGCCGCCGGCTCGCCTGAAGGCACCTTTACCATCGCAACCAGTTTCTGGGGCGGTGGTGCTGACTTCTTAGGTGACGTGCCTAATGCTCCGGCGCTTGGTGCTTCTACCTCAGCCAGTACCAACAAATCTGAGCGTCAAGCCTTTGCGGCTTACACTCAAGGTGTATGGGACATCAATGACAAGTTCACGTTGACGTTCGGTTTACGCTTTGCGGAAGACGAGGTTCAAGGTGAAGAGTTGTTGTCTACCTACGCAGAATCTATGGCAGTGTTGAATGCTTTCGGTATTAACTTGCTCACGGCCAACATTTTACGGGGTGCTGTTGACCCCGCCACACTGGCGTTAACTGGTGCAATTGAGCCATGGCTCGATGGTACGCCAATTGTGTTTGGTGCACATCGTCAGCTTTCTCGTACAGACGATGATGTTACGGGTCGCTTGAACCTGGACTACAATTGGACTGATGATGTGATGGTTTACGGTAACGTCACAACAGGTTATCGCTCGGGTGGTTTCAACCTCGCGTTCTTCTCTCAGACGCCTCAGTATGAGCCAGAGCAGTTAACGGCTTATGAACTGGGTTTGAAAGGCCAGTACTTCGACGCAACCCTTCAGGTGAATGCATCGGCTTATTATTATGATTACGAAAGTATTCATACCTTTACTGAAGAAGCTTGCCCTGTTGTACCTACTGCACGGAGTATCGCAAGTGCTTGTGCAGTGCTTCAATCAACCGCGTCTGTGCAGGCCGCACCTGGTGCGACTGTTAACGGTTTTGAGGCTGAAATACTTTGGCTGGCATCTGACCGCTTAACTCTTGGTGGTAACTTTTCTTTTACCAAAGCCGAGTTTGATGGTTCGTTCTTGGTCGTAGATGGTGCTGACCCTAGTGTACCGGGAGCCATTTATAGCGCTGCTGATGAGGGTAATCGAGCTCGTGACATAGACGGTCGCCGTCTGCCACAGGTACCAGAGACCAAGCTCTCTTTATACGGAAATTACGAAATGCCTATTGGTAGCAATGGCAGTACACTAAATCTGTTAGCTAACTACAGCTACATTGATGAAGTGTTCTTCGGTTCGTTTGAGGCAGAACTTGACAAAGCGCCTGAATATGATCGTATTGACGTTCGTGCGACATGGACTAGCCCTTCTCAGAGCTGGATCGTATCGGGTTTTGTTAACAATGTGACTGATGACCTGGGTATTCGGTATATTGAGCGTCACGGTGCTGGAGACGGTTACCGTCGTACCGGACAGGTAACAGAGCCTCGCGTATTTGGTATGGAAGTTAGCTATACCTTCGCGAACTAAAGACGAGTGAAATAAAAAAGGCGGCTAATTGGCCGCCTTTTTTTGCCTGAAATTTGGCCCTATTTATGGGTTTGCGAAAACCTCGGGTGTTGGGATGCCATCGGGCGCTATCAGAACAGCTTGAATGTTTGCCATATTGCTTAGAATTAGTTTGGCCTGAGTTTCCGTAAGTCCGTGAGTAGCGCTATTTCTTAAGGTTTCGAAATCTGACATCAACCCTTCCTTGTATTTTGTTAAGCACTTCATCCAGCGTTTCTCTGCGCGTTTGTAACGGCCCAACGCATAATTGTCTACGTCATCACGATTGACGCTACCGTTAGAATCCACGACGTCTTTGCCTTTGCCCGGCAGCGTTGGCTTGTCGCAAGTCAGTTCAGGGAGGCCGTAATCTATGGCCTTCGCGACGTCACGATGTACTTCTGCGGCCAAACTCAATGCGGGAGCAAAAATAAGCGCGATGCACGTCAACTTAAACGGTTGTTTCATTAATCGCTCCGTCTACCTAATTTAGTCGATATTAAACCTGATCTAGCGAGAGATTTGAAACCCTTGCATAGAGCTTTATACTGTTAGAACAACTATTTTGGAAAAACATCATGAAAAAAGCAGATTGGTACTATTTTCGTAAGGGCTGAACCAGCTGTACTAAAGCATCCAAGTTCTTGGAAGCCAGTGATATAGAAATAATAGAAACCATACCTGCCAGCAGGAAACTGCAGGGGGATGATGCGGCAAATCTTTTGATAGGAATGACTCAGGTCATTGCCATGAAAGGTAAAAAGGTAACGACTCTTAATCCCAAGACAGATAGCGTCGATGATTGTGTGGCGGCTCTACTAGGGCCTACAGGCAACCTCAGAGCACCTACCATTCGCACAGGGAAGACTCTTTTAGTCGGTTTTAACGAAGAACAGTTCGCTAAGGTGTTTGGATAACCGTCCGAGCCTAGTTAGCTAAATCTTCTTATCAAAAAAGGGCGCCGCTGAAGGAGTTGAACCATAAGAGCATCAGAGCGGCGCCAACGGTAAGATGGGTCTTGATCGAGAAGGATAAGCGAGCTGCTTCACTCTGGTCCTCGGTGTCGGCCTTCCAGACAGCGCACATCATGACATCGAGCATCAACAGAATAAAGAGAATCGGGGCAAGGGCCGGTATGACTGCCCCGGGGACGATCTCCCAACCGCTTGGATGCCACTTTGGCTCAGAGAAGGGTACAGCTAACATCACGACTGACGCCGTGGATTGCAGTAGGATCCGCAGCACTCCCTGAGACAAGAGTTTTAGTTTGAGTGATTGTGGTTGAGAAGCTTCCATGGATCGAGTGACTATTGTGATGACGACCTATTATACGTCGTTCGAGCAATTGTGGGTTGATCTAGCGGCGAACATATAGCGTAATGGTCAAAAATAAAAGGGAGTTTACTTTGAGTGTCGCTCAATCATTAATGGGTACGATTATCGGATTGGTTGTTGCGATCCTAATTGCATTGGCCGGGAGTCAGGGCGGCGTTGAGATCGGCAGCATGCCGCTATTTGCGCTCTGTGCGGCCGTTGCGATCGGCGTGCAGTGGATTGTGTTTGTGCCCTCCCTATTGGCTCGAACTGAACACTACTACGATCTCACCGGGTCACTTACCTATGTCAGCGTGGCGGTGTTTGCCCTACTTGTGGCTGGCCAGTTTGATCCTAGAAGCCTGTTGGTCGCGGCTCTTGTGCTCATTTGGGCGGGTCGCCTGGGTTCCTTTTTGTTTTTTCGAGTCAAGAAAGCGGGTTTTGATCGGCGCTTCTCAAAAATGTTTGATGTGCCTATGTGGTTCTTTATGACCTGGACAATTCAGGGGCTCTGGGTCGTCGTGACACTTGCTGCAGGATTAGCAGTACTCACCTCGCCGCCAGTCGCTCTAGAGGCCTGGGCATTTGCTGGAGTCACCGTTTGGGCCATTGGGTTTGCTATCGAAGTGATCGCAGACGCGCAAAAAACGAAATTTCGCAATGAAAGCAAAGAGGGCTTTATCACGACCGGACTTTGGTCCTGGTCCCGGCATCCGAACTATTTCGGGGAGATTGTGCTTTGGCTCGGCATGGCGATGATTGCGG
>JBLHQQ010000277.1:0-4316 GCA_047625245.1 Candidatus Azotimanducaceae bacterium | reverse complement strand
GATCTGTTCTCTTCCGACGGCAGCATTGTGGTTGAAGATCAGGACGAAGAGTTTCCATTGCCCATGTTCATTGCCATGGATCCTCCTAAACATGATCAACAGCGCAAAGAGGTCAGCCCCGTTGTTGCACCACGTAACCTTGCTGAGATTGAAGGAACCATACGCAAACGGGTACAGGACATCCTCGACAGCCTGCCAATTGGCGAAGAGATTAACTGGGTCGACCTGGTCTCGATCGAACTCACCACTCAAATGCTCGCCACTCTATTCGATTTCCCTTTCGAAGATCGACGCAAGTTAACCCGTTGGTCAGACGTCGCAACGGCAGACGTTGAGTCCGGTGATATCGTGGCCGATGAGGATCAACGCCGAGCAGAGTTGATCGAGTGTCTCGAATACTTCCAGAATCTCTGGCAGGAACGAGCCAATGATCCAAACCCCGGATTCGATCTAGTCAGCATGCTGGCGCATGGTGAGTCTACCAAGGACATGGACCCGGTCGAGTATCTCGGCAACCTGGTACTACTCATTGTCGGTGGCAATGACACCACTCGAAACTCGATCACCGGCGGCGTAAATTTTCTCAATATGTTCCCAAAAGAATACGACAAGCTTAGAGCTGATCCTGGCTTGATCACCAAAATGGTGCCGGAAATCATTCGCTACCAGACGCCCCTCGCTTATATGCGGCGGACGGCTCTCGCCGATACCGAACTAGGTGGAAAGCAGATCAAGAAAGGTGACAAGCTCCTAATGTGGTATGTCTCAGGCAACCGAGACAGTGATGTCATCGAGCGTGCGGACGAATTTTTAATCGACCGCGACAGGCCCCGCAACCACCTCTCGTTCGGTTTTGGAATCCATCGTTGTATGGGTAATCGTCTCGCGGAGATGCAGCTTAAAATTTTATGGGAAGAGATTATGACTCGCTTTGACAGAATTGAAGTTGTCGGAGAACCTGTCATGGTTAAGTCATCCTTTGTAAAAGGGTACAGCGAGCTTCCCGTCATTCTGCACAAAAAGCAGCATGCATGAGTTAGAGGTTTTCTTTGATTGCTCGAGCCCCTGGACCTATCTGGGGTTTGAGTCGTTGCAGTCGCTCATCATCAGGCAGCCTCTTTTACAGGTCACCTATAAGCCCATACTGGTGGGTGGTGTGTTCAATGCCGTAAACCCTTCGGTTTATGAAAACCGGGCAAATCCGGTTCATGCCAAACAGCATTATTACGCCAAAGATCTCCAAGACTGGGCCCGTCATGTCGGCATCGTGATCGGTCAGCCTGCGGTGTTCCCGGTGAATAGCGTTAAGGCTATGCGAGGCGCATTCTATGCCATGGAAGAGAACTTGCTGATCGAATATGCCCGCTGCGTATTCTCCGCATATTGGACTGAACTTCGTGATATCTCTCAGGATGATGAACTCAGCAAAATCATTACTGCCGTCGGCTTAGATCCAGAAGTCTTCTTCACAAAAATCAACGACCTGGCGTATAAACAAAGGCTTAAAAACAATACAGAAGAATTGATTAAGCGCGGTGGCTACGGCTCTCCTACCTTCTTTCTAGATCAAAATGACATGTACTTTGGTAATGATCGGATCGTATTAATTGAAGATCGACTGAACCGCACTGGTTAAGCCCAACCGATCATCAATTAATCGCCACTAAAAACAACCTTGCCGCCCACAATTGTCATCGACACTTTCGTGTCGAGAATTTGATCATCCGGCACCGTCATAAGATCTTGATCAAAAACCGTGAAGTCGGCCAGCTTGCCTGGTTCAATTGAGCCTTTTAGATGGTCCTCAAAGGCGGTGTAAGCGGCATCCAGCGTATAACTTTTGAGGGCTTCTTCTCGGGTTAATTTTTGGCTTGGTTCATATCCACCTTTAGGCTGCCCTTTTAAAGTTTGCCGGGTCACCAGCGAGAAAAACGAGTGAATAGGGTTAACAGGTTCAACCGGTACATCTGTGCCATTAGACACAACGGCACCACTGTCTAACAACTTACGCCAGACATAAGCCCCCTCTTCTATTCGTTGGATTCCCAGTCTGTCGATTGCCCAGGGTCGATCAGAACTCAAATGGATCCCTTGCATCGATGCGGTCACGCCTAATTCACCGAATCTGGGAATATCTGCAGCAGAAATATGTTGAGCGTGCTCAATACGAAATCGAACGCCCTGATTCTTGCCAGAAAAAATTTGATCGAACACATCGAGCACTTCGCGGTTTCCTCGATCACCGATTGCGTGAACCCCAATTTGAAAATTGGTTTCAAATGCGCGCTGAGATAATCGTTTTATCTCAGCAACTGGCATTGTCGGCAATCCGACATGACCCGCTCTATCGCTGTAGGGTTCAAGCAACCATGCACCCCGGGAGCCCAGCGCCCCGTCTACCACAAGTTTGATCGCTCGAATGGTTAAGAAATTATCACCCAAGCCTATTTCGGGGCCTCGACGAAACCAATCCAATAAAAGCTCTTCATCGCCGCCCGACAACATCACCCATAGGCGTGCCGTTAGATCCTTGGATTTCAAAGCACTTCGAAACAGTTCAATGTCTTGCTTGCCGACCCCTGCATCTTGAAAACTGGTGATACCATTTCGACCGAGGGTAGAAAGAGCAAGCTGAAGTGCTTTTCTGCGCCGTTCTAGACTTGGTGGAGGAATATGTTTGGTGATCACACTCTGTGCGATTTCATTAAATACTCCAGTGGGTCTGAGGCCACTATCCTTGATGATTTCCCCGTCGCCCTCAAATTCAGACTCGGCATCAATGCCTGCAATATCCATAGCTCGCTGATTCGCCATCGCTGCATGACCACTGGCGTGCACTAAGAACACGGGGTTATTTGGAGAAACCGCACTCACGAGGTCGTGGGTTTGAAATCCATCGATCATCGGCACCGGCTGTTGCAGCCATTTGCTTTGATGCCAACCTCGACCCAATATCCATTCGCCAGGCGCTGCCTTATCTACGGCTTCTGCAACTTGATCAGCAACATCTTGATAGCTAGCTGCATCGCTTAGGTTAAGGGTCAGTTGGCTAAACCCCAGCCCCATTAGATGCCCATGCCCTTCAATAAAACCTGGAGTCAGCGTCTTGCCTTTCAAATCGATATGATTGGGGTTCTTCGCGATCGCCCTGGCTGCCTTAAGCCCGCCGGTAAACACAATTCGATCACCTCTGGTGACGATTGCTTCGACATTGGGTTGATGTTCACTCAGCGTATAGATTGGACCACCGTGAATAATGGTATCGGCCTGTACGGTCGAAACCGCTAAGAGAAGTAATAGTCCAGAGAGAGTGCGCACAATAAGCATCCAACAAGAATAAGCAGCAGATGTTAATCTACTCAAGCAAAACCCGCAAAGACCCACTGAGGGACATTGTATGGACTTGGGATGGACCTAGGATGAATAGGGCCCACTCACCACCTAAGCAGAAAAGAATGCGCTGAATTTGTCTGGGTTGCGCATGACATACATTCAATGAATCAAGTATCCAAACACCGCGATTACACGATCTCGCCCAACCAGTCGAATTATCCCCGCCGAGGCCTTGCCGCTTCCATCTGAGTAGGCAAAAACATCTTAACAGAGCAGTTGAGTGAGTGATTTCATATCACCCAGGCTCCCCGCTAGGTAAAACGATTCCACAAGGGGCTCAGCTTCTTTTCCGCTGGGAACTATCCAGGGTTTTCTGGCCCAATGTTCGTCGGGCTCTGTGTAAAAGCTGCCGTGAATCGGCAACACAAAGGCAGTATTGATCGACTGCAAGACAGCTATTTGGTCAGCGGGATCCTCTACCAATTCGGTCGGCATCGGCTCCGGCAACCAGGGCCCTAAATAGTTGTGTCGTTCTAGCTTGCGGTGACGCAAGCGATCTAAACAAAGGCACGTCACCAGACTCGTTAAGAATGCTCTGGGGTTTTCAATACAATCACGATTCTGCTTGCGCCAATGACGATCCCATCGAATGTACCCATCCTGCACCACATCCTCTGCTTCAGAGATGGATCCCAACATCCTGTATCCCACCGTCTGGAACTGTTTGCGAACAGACTCAAGCAACTTATCCGCAGGTTTAATGTCACCTATCAACATACTTTATGTGTCCAACAAAGAGTTTCTACTGTCGTCTATCAATTTTAGTTTACCGAACTTTTAATCTAGCGAACTTTCGCCCGTCTCTACCTCTTTGACGAACGAGCGGTTAGAAACGTGCCAGTTCTTGGCATTTCCAATGACATCTGTCATTTGGCACCTGCCCCTGCTTAATGTAACAATCGCAGACTGATCAGCAACTACTC
>JBLHQQ010000276.1:0-4339 GCA_047625245.1 Candidatus Azotimanducaceae bacterium | reverse complement strand
ATAGAAGCCTTATCGATCGAGGCGCCTGGTGCGATTCTTGAGCAGATTGTGTCCAGAGTTGACTCGGGCACCTTACATTTGGGTTTTCAGCCGCAGAAGATCTCTGTGCTCTCGATCTACCGCTCGCCAATTCGCTATCGGCTTGATGTGCGAGAGCTCAGTAATGTCAGGGTTTCTGGACATGGTCGAGTCATCATTCCGGACCTGGACACCGACAACTTAACCTGTCGATTGACTGGCCGAAGTTCTATCAGATTGGACCAGCTAACCTCAGATCTGTTCGATGTGACGCTCGCGGACGCTGCTCAAATGCAGGTCAAAGGCGATATCGAATCCCAGGTCCTAAGTCTTAAAGGCAAGGCAAATTACGAAGCTGAAGATCTTATGTCTGATTCAGCAGATATTCGACTCAGCGACTGTGCTAAAGCGCAAATCCGAGTCAATGATCTACTCACAGCTTATGTTGGCGGGCAGGCAACATTGAGTTACATCGGATACCCCGAGCTAAGTAAAACCGGTGCTGGAAATATTGTACGAAAAAGAAAACAACTCGCCGATTCAACACTATTGAATCATGTTAAAAAATAGTCGAAAACAAAAGAGGGTCTGAATATGGGGATGTGGACGAGTATTGCAGTAATCGCGATCGTTGCGATCGTTTGCCAAGCAGTTTCAAAGATATTTGGTGGAGGGCGTGGTAGCACTAAGCGATCGCGAGCTCTGCAAGAGGACTTCTCCAAACTCGAAGGAGATTTGGAAGACGCCATCGATCGAATCATCGTGCTAGAAAAAATTGTGACTGATGGCAAACATTCCCTTCGTCGAGATATTGATGATTTGGCAGGCTAAAGCTTCAGTTCATAGCTAAAGGAAGCACCAATATCGTTGCAGCTCAGGTCAGGACAAATTTGAGTTAGCGTTCGTTGCCAAAACTTCTGAGCTGGCAGGTTTGTTTTTAAGACAGACACTTCCCATCGTCCGCGGAATGAATTCAAAACCTTGGCTGCTACTATTGCGCCCAAACCCTGGCGCCTAAAAGGCTGAGTTACAAAGAATTCGGCTAGGCAGTGGTAGGCGTCACCGGAGTCTGGGTCGATCATTCTTCGAACCAGTGCAAAGCCACCATCCGTGTCTTTGGTGACCCATAGGATTGGAAACCGATCCGGCTCTTTCCAGTAGTGCGTGAGGTAGGGATAGGTCATCTCACCTTCGGCATCTCTGGGCACTTCAACATAATTTCCCATCTCCGCTAAATAGTCTGGCATTAACGAACTAATGCGCGATGCTTCGTCTATTCTTAGGTTGATCAGCCGAACTTCATTCACCGGGGAAAAGCTCTGGATAGTTGGTAAACACGCCGTTGACCCCCAGGTCCTTTTGTAACTGCATTTCTTCTCTGCTGTTAACAGTATAGACCAAGACCTGGAATCCTTGCTGGTGTGCTTCTTGAACCACCTCTTTGGTCACCAGCTTTTGGGCCAGATTGATTGCTGAAGCACCCAATTCTTTAGCAACAGCGCAATAGTCTGCCGATTTGTGGAATAGAGCGCCTCTGGCAAATTGCCGATCAGCCCTGGCTAATTCGTTGTGATAAAAGGAAGACAGTAGAAATTGATCAGAACGCCAGCCATGGGTCAACGCATCGCGCAGTAATACATTAACCGGTCGAGCTGTGTCGGGCCCTTTTAGCTCGATATTGACACCAACTCTTTTGTCACAAAGATCCAATACTTCTCGAAGCGTTGGGATCTGCTCTCCATCGCCGGCGTCCAGCGCTCTAAGCTTTTCTAAGCCAAGCGACAGCACTGCACCGGAGCCATTGGTGGTGCGACTCACATCATCGTCATGGATGACAACAAGTTCGCCTTCAACGCAGTAAACATCCAGTTCAATCCACGTGCAGCCCATCTCTATGGCCAGTTCAAATGCCTTTAAGGTGTTCTCCGGCGCGTGACCCGATGCGCCTCTGTGCCCAATACAGATAAATGTCATATCCGCCCTTTGAATTATTCTTGTTGCTAATGTGATCTATTCTCTCATTATTCGTTACAATCAACGACTGTCGTTCGAATGTGAGTTTTCATGAGTTACCAGGTACTGGCCAGAAAGTATCGGCCCGCCAGCTTTGAGGAGCTGGAGGGGCAAGAACATGTGCTTCGCGCTCTGGTCAATGCGCTCGAAAACGATCGGCTACACCATGCATATCTTTTTACCGGGACCCGGGGAGTGGGCAAAACCACGATCGCTAGAATCCTTGCCAGATGCCTCAACTGCGAAAAAGGCATCACTGCCAAACCTTGCGGTGAGTGTGGAACTTGCCTTGAGATTACCGAAGGCCGAAGTGTTGATCTGATCGAAGTGGATGCAGCTTCGCGAACCAAGGTTGAGGATACTAGAGAGCTACTCGACAACGTTCAGTACATGCCGACTCGTAATAGGTTCAAGGTGTACTTAATAGACGAAGTACACATGCTTTCTACGCACAGCTTTAATGCCTTGCTCAAGACTCTGGAAGAACCGCCCGAGCACGTGAAATTTTTGCTCGCGACAACAGATCCTAAAAAATTGCCGGTGACGGTCTTATCACGCTGTTTGCAATTCAATCTAAAAAACCTTTCTCCTGAACGGATCGTCAGCTACCTCCAACAAATATTGCCGGTCGAGAAAATTGAATTTGAAGAACCAGCGTTATGGTTACTGGGTCGCGCTGCGGACGGCAGTATGCGTGATGCTTTAAGTCTGACGGATCAAGCTATCTCTTTTGGTAATAATTCAGTTCGTGAAGACGATGTTAAGTTGATGTTAGGCACTATTGATCAGAAAGAGGTCTACGACCTAATTGACGGGCTGATCAATCAGGATGCGAAAGGCATCATGCAAAAAATTAGCCAGCTAGCAGAACAGGCTCCAGACTACAGTGGATTACTTTCAGAACTGCTCGCGGTCCTGCATCGGGTTGCCCTTGCTCAGGCTGTACCCGATGGCATTGATAATAGTCAGGGAGATCGAGAACATGTCCTCGCTGTTGCTAAAACGTTAACTACCGAAGACGTCCAGCTCTATTATCAAATTGGTCTGGTGGGCCAGCGTGATCTGCCTTATGCGCCTAATCTTAAGTCGGGTTTCGAAATGATCCTGCTGCGAATGTTGGCATTTACGCCTTTCGCTGATAGTGAAATGAGTGACGACCCTCAAAAAAAAACGGTTGAATTTGAGCAGCCCTCACCCAGGGTAAACAAACTGCTGTCAACTTTAAAAGCACCGGTTAAGAACCAGGAGCCTGTTGTGTCATCGCCTGAAAATGATGGTGACTTGATTGATTTTGGCGAACAAGAAGCACTGGTGACGAAAACGGCGGCTACACCCAGGCTTGTGCCGGTGCCAACGACCATAGTGACGCAAACGCCGACGAAGTCAGAACCGAGCCGTGCGCCTGAGCCTAGGCCTAAGCTCGAGAAAAACCCGCATAACACTACCGTTGTCGAAACGGTCATCAAGGCGCCAGACTCGCGTGCTTCTGATAGTTCTGCAGGCGCTGCGATTGCTTTGAATGAAGGGACCTGGGTAGACGTCCTGCGAGCACTGAAATTGAAGGGCGTGACGTTAAGTGTGGCCTCGAATTGCACTTTAAAAGATTTCTCTGACACGAGCTGCAGCCTGATGCTCGATGAAGCGCATGCTAGCTTGTGGAACAAGATCCATGAGACAAGAATAGAAGCGGCACTCGCAAAATATTATGCAACCGACTTCAAACTTATTTGTGAGGTTGGTACAACAACTGGGACAACACCGGCTCAGATTGAAGCCCAGCGCCGGGAAACGGCTCAACTCGCCGCCCTGAAGTTGATAGTAGCTGATGCAAAGGTCAAACAGCTGATTGACAGCTTCGACGGTGTACTAGATATAGACACGATTACAGTGAGGTATTAGAACATGGCGTTAGATGGTATGGGCGATTTGATGAAGCAAGCCCAGCAAATGCAAGAAAAAATGCAATCGATGCAGGCAGACATTGCTCGAGTCGAGGTGCAGGGTGAGTCTGGCGCTGGCCTTGTTAAGGTCGTCATGACGGGTCGACATGATGTTAAACGTGTGGAGATTGACGATAGCCTGCTCAAAGAGGACAAAGAAGTATTAGAAGATCTGATTGCCGCTGCAGTGAATGACGCGGTCAGACGGGTCGAACAAAACCAGAAAGATAAGATGTCAGACTTGACGGCGGGAATGCCGCTACCACCTGGCTTTAAGTTTCCCTTTCAGTAGCCGCTGGATCGATCAATCAATGTCACAACACGAATCCACAATCGACCAGCTAGTTGATGCTCTCAGAATACTGCCG
>JBLHQQ010000275.1:0-4343 GCA_047625245.1 Candidatus Azotimanducaceae bacterium | reverse complement strand
CTCGGAGAGGTGACCCGGTGACTCGAACCCGGTCGGCATCAAACAACTTCGGCAAGTACTGCTTCGTCTCTGGGAAATTCACACAAATATAACGACTAAAGGGTAAACACAACTTATTGGCCAGCCCCGGCGTGATATCCGACTCGTGACAAATCACGGGAATTCGACACAACCAGGCGGCAACTACGACCGGGACCGCGACGAATCCACCCTTCGAAAATACAATATTTGGCCGAACAGAGATGCAAACCCATAGACTTTGTACAAAACCTAATAGGATAAAGATGGGGTCGATGAAATTTTGCCAGGAAAAGTAACGACGAAGCTTTCCGCAATAGATGCCGTGATAGGGGATCAAGAGGGGCGCTATTAGCTCACGCTCGATACCCTTTTTTGAGCCCACATAGTGACATTCCCAACTCAACTTCGAGAGCGACTCTATCAATGCAATATTGGGTGTTACATGACCTGCCGTACCGCCGCCGGTAAAAAGGATGCTGGTCACTAGAGATTAAACGTCTGTTTAACAAAGGGGATAGTGACGCGTTTTTGTTGACGCAGCGTTTCTATTTCGAGGCGCTTTAACATATCAACCAGCATAATCATGTCGCGCGGCGAACGACTCAAAATAAACCGCCCCACATCTTCACTCAAATCAAACCCCCAGTGCTTGGCACGTTGCACTAGAACCCGAATCTTCTGACTATCGCTAAGTCGGTCAGTTTCAACGGGCGTTGCAGCATTCAGTCGAGAGCGCAAATCCTTCAGCTTAATGTTCTGCTGATTGGCTGGTAATTCCGCCGCCATTAGTAATTGTCCGCCCCGATCCTTAACCCCATTCATTAAATGAAATAGCGCTTGTTGCCAGTCAGGGTCAGTCAAAATCGAATCAATATTATCCAGACAGACCAGAGGCATCGTTTCTAGATCTCTCACCACTTCCGGTGACAGGCGTTTTAGTTCACTCAAGTATATCGAGCCCGGCGTTGCTTGGCAGGCAGCCTGCAGCAAATGACTTCGGCCAGAACCCTTTCGTCCCCAGAGGTATTGCCACGTGCTTATCTGACGGATCTTACCAGCCGCGTCACCAATGTAGTTGGCAAAGACTGCATCAGGAGAGAGTTTAAAGTCGAGAGTGAATTGTCTAACCATCTGGGTTTTCAACCTCTTTAGCCCTTCCGTAGTAATCACTGCCAATGTATTGCCGGTAATAATGCCTCATAAAAACCATGATGACGGCTGCAAAAGGTAACGCGAGCAAAATGCCGGTAAAGCCAAATAACTGCCCACCCGCAAGAATCGCAAAAATAACCGCGACGGGATGCAGGCCGATTCGATCACCTACCAAAAGCGGAGTGAGCACCATGCCTTCCATCACCTGGCCGACGCCAAACACGATCGCGATATAGACGAGGGGGGAAATTTCTTGATACTGAATCACACCAGCAATACTGGCGGCAGTGATACCCACGATAAAACCGAGGTAGGGCACGATACTAGCGAGACCGGCCAACATACCAATCAGCAACGCTAGTTCTAAACCCACGATCATAAGCCCAATTGAGTAGATGGCTCCGAGCAGTGCCATCACCAACATTTGACCTCGCAGAAATGCACTGAGCACTTCGTCGCATTCGCTAATCAGGTCAACGACGGTTTGCTCAGAACCCCGGGGCAATACATTACGAATATACGCCACCAGAATGTCCCAATCCCGCATCAGGTAGAAACTCACCACAGGAATCAACGCAATATTGGTGAGTAGCGCCAATAGTACAAAACCTGATGCTGTCGCCTGTCCAAGCAATGCCTTGCCGATATCTCCAACTTTTTGCCAGTCCTCTTTTAACTGTTTTGCCAGAGTATCAAGATTGAAATCAAAGGGGTCGACACCGAAATTTGCGAGTAAGAATGGGCTAGTGGTTTCCTGAAGCCAGCGAATAAAATTGGGTAAGCTCTGGATGAGTGACGCTAACTCTGTCAGCAGCATAGGAAGAAGTAACAAAAACCCCGCCAACAAAATAAGCATGAAAAACAAGAAAACGATGACGACGCCTCCTGTTCGGCCAACAAATCGTTCAAGACGATCCACCATCGGGTCGCCAAGGTAAGCGATGGCCATACCCACCAAAAATGGGGTCAGGATGGGTTGTAGCAAATAGATCAGGACGAATAACAGCGTAATCACAAGCAGTACGACAATTCGTTCGGTCGAAGACAAGGTTTCCATTGTTAGGGCATCCACCGATAAAGCAGGCGCTCGTCGCCCGCATTGAGTAATGTCATTTTTCTATCCAGCCCGATAATTTCGACCAACTGCTGTTGCTGGCCCTCGGTACTCAATTTAAATACCACATCATTGCCTTCAACGCTGACCACGTAGGTATCCAAAACCGGTGCTAGAGACTTTAGGTAACCGAGAACTGCGGCGTAGGCTTGGGCACTATCAATCCCTTCCACTCTCAAAGTGACTGCACCTTTCAATGAGCCCACCGCATAACGCGCTGCTAATTTATCCGCGAGTTGATCAACCACCTCTGATACCAGCTCAGTTGGAGTACCAGCGACGCCTTCAACTCTTGTCCATCTGCCATCAATACGGTAAGCCCAATAGCCTCGCCATTGCCCATCGACAAGCTGTTGTACTCGACCTGACAGAATACTGTCAGGGTTATAACGAACCGACGCCGCATCAATTCGGTCCAGAAAAGCTCCCCATACTTCCGCCGCCGACAAGCTTGCGGCATCTTCGAGATCCAATAACGGATAAAACATCGGCAACCCACGCTCTTTCGCCAATTCTGTGAGCGCCTGGCTTACCGGATCAGCAGCACTTTCTGTCATCAGCCTACGTTCTCGATCATCATTGACCGCAACCCACAACAGCACACTAGGCCGATTGCTTCCCCATACCGGAAAACCAGCATTTCGCAACAGTGCCGCTATAGAATTAGGTTCAAAATTGATCCTGAGAATTCGACCCGGAACAATTTCGTTGCCGATCTGAAACTCCCGATCGGTGCTTTGGTAGCTATATTGATAATAGAAACGAGAAGGATTGCTCAAGGCCTGGCGAATTTGCTCATCATCGGCAACAGCCTGGGTACCAGATACCCTGACCAGCACTTGCAGCAAACTTGCCCGTGAGCCAGAGAGTCGCTGGGCTTCGCTTTCAGACGTGACATAAACGTCCGCCACATAGAGATCAGAAACGGGAACGGCCCACAAAGGCACGGCTACTAGCGTACAAAATGCCAATACGAGAGCACGAGCAGAGCTGGTTCGACAGTAATGAATGGTGATTTCCTTTATTAAGGGCGATTCACGCAGCGTTCACAAAACCTTGAATATAATACAATGGAATTGTTTGCTGCGATCGTGTTCCAAATTGTCATAGACTGACTGCTTTTTTACAAGAGTCGACTGAATTTAAAGGAATTTTCATGCGCTGGACCTTAGTTGCCCTACTATTCTTCTGTTTGCCTACCGAGGCTGAAACCGGCAAGTCAGACAACGAGATCAATCCGAGTTTGTTTCGAGCCGTTTACAAAGCCGATTACAAGGGCTTACCCATCAGTGCCAAAGGGGTACGAGAGCTCACTCGCAAAGCAGACGGCCACTATTACCTGTCCTCTACTGCAACGTCGATGTTCGCCTCCATTACCGAAACCTCAGAGTTTAAGGTGGTAGGAGGCGAAGTCATTCCTCTGGAATACCAGTATCACCGGTCTGGAATCGGCAAAAACCGTGATGCAATCCTGAACTTCGACTGGGAAACCAACTCGGTTCTGAACAACGTTCAAGCCAAACCTTGGCACATGGATATACCCATTGGCGCTCTGGACAAGCTGCTTTATCAATACAAATTGCGTGAGGACCTGCGGGCAGCCTATGACGCGGGCACACCCTGGCCCGAGCTAGACTATGTCATCGCTGATGGCGGCAAACTCAAAAACTATTCCTTCAAGGTCATTGGCGAAGAAGAAATCGACACACCTCTAGGTAAAATGAAAACCATCAAGGTCTCACGAGTTAAAGATAGTCGGAATCGCGAATCCACCTTCTGGCTTGCACCTGAATACGACTTTTTGCTGGTACGTTTCCAACAGTTGGAAGCCGACGGGGATGGATTCGAGCTACTGCTTCGGGAAGCTGAATTCGAGGGAAGAAAGCTCTAGGCCTTCAATCACGCTCTAGGCCTTCAATCACGCTCTAGGCAGTGTCACACCCCTTTGCCCTTGGTACTTGCCACCGCGGTCTTTGTAGGAAGTCTCACACTCTTCGTCAGACTCAAAGAACAACATCTGGGCAACACCCTCATTGGCATAAATCTTCGCCGGTAG
>JBLHQQ010000274.1:0-4357 GCA_047625245.1 Candidatus Azotimanducaceae bacterium | reverse complement strand
CTGCAAAGTCCTGAATTAAACTGATAGAGCTAAATAAGTTGGCTGCAAAACCAAGCGCTGTCGTTATCACCGTCAGCACAAGCGGCAATCCTGTATGGGTTACCATATAGCGAATTGCGCGTTCCCGCGGGGACCCTTCGCCTACCTCTGGGTTTGGTTCTTGACCTAACACAAGACCACGAAAGAATGCCGCCATGATGTGAGTATCCTCGGTTGAGCCAATGACGATGATCAAGCAAGGAATCATCGCACTCAATATGTTTAGCGGAATACCGATCCAACCTAATAAACCAAAGGTCCACAAAACCGTCAGCATGGATGTAATAATCGGTACCGCGGCTGCAAGGACGCTGCGCATGAAAAACAGGATCGAAGCAATCAGAACAAACGCTGATAAGGGCGCTAATATCGTAAAATCTTGAACCAGACTTGTACGCAATTCAGTATTCACTCGTGGTGGCCCCACCTGAAACAGACGACCAAAATCGCTGCTATGTACATTGATTGCGTCGTTGATATCCAGGTATACCTGTTCGTCAAAGTCTTGTTCATCTACGTTGTTTTCGATTGTCAGAACCATCGCAGTGACACGACCGTTTTCCGAAAACAGATTACCTGCATATAGCGGGTGACCAAGCGCTAGGCTTTTCGCTGTCATCACTTCAGCCGAATTGTTTGGAACTCTATCCATAACAGCTTCAGTTTTAACAGTGGTTTTACCACCCGCTGTTTGCCCCCTAATAACACGCAAACTAAATAGGCTGTCGACACGAGTCACATGATTAATACGGGCCAGTTGATCATGCAAAGTTTGTAATGAGAGCAGTTTTTCAATGCTCCAAAGTGCTTCGTCTTCAATATAGATAATAGTCTTATTGTCAGAACCGAATTCACCCATAGTGCGTTGGTAGATAACTCGAGCTGGATCGTCATTTGGAATGAGACTGTCAAAACTCGTGTCAATCTCGAGTCGCGTCAGCCCAAAACTCGCCATCACACTGATTAAGGTGATGATCGTGATCGCGATCGACCGATAACGAGTTGCTAGGAGATAGATGGTAGAAATCATTGTTCAGTCTCTCCCGAGAGTTCCAGTTCGACGGCGTCATCCTGCAGGTCATAGTCGACCAAACCTTCTATACGAGAATTAGCGTATAGGTGCTCCGCCGTAAACACCTCGGCAGGCACATATTCCTTCGAAAAAATCCGTCGATCGATCTTGATCAATGTCTTATGGCCATTGTTCAAATCTTCCATCAGTAGCATATTCGCACGCCACATATCGCCCAACACCTGTGCCATATTATGAGAACTCTGGCGCTTACGAACTCTACCCAAATCATCAAAATAGTCCGTTCGAGTCAGGTAGAGAATTTCCTGAGAGATATAATGTCGACGTAAGGCTGGTTGATCTGCCTCGGCGGGCTTATCAAATACATCTACCACTGAATACATTTTGTAATTGATAAGTTCATCACGTCTGCGCTCATAGTCATAATCCTCAAGACGCTCGCCCGTAAGATTCTCGATAGAAAAGTCGGTGCCTAAAAAGTTGGTATCACCCGCGTCGCCAGAATTTTCAATCATACTCTCACCTAAAGCGGGCAAATAAATTGCTTGTCGTGTGTCGCCATTAGCATTGCGCTCTGCAAGTACCGCTACCCCCTTCACATCTTCTGGCGATTCAAGCAGCACTAAAAGTCTTTGGCTTGATCCAGGTTCCATGCGTGAATAGAGCTTTACCTTTCGTGTTTCGCGGTTGCCGTCTCGATCAATCAGCACTAGAGACTGCTCTTCATAGACGTAGGGATATTGCCTGTGAGTGTCATACACCTGCTCCATCAGGACTCGACCAGATGCCTCAGAAAACTGAAACCCTGCAGCGCTGGCGACAAAAACGGTCAGTAACAAAAATGCTGCGACAGACATCCTAGTCAGCATGTTGAGCTTCCATCTGTTGGACGTTGATCGCGATATCGAGACATAGCTCTGCGTACAGCGCCTGTAGATCCGCCACCATATCACTATATTGATCACGGCTATTTCGGTTGACGGAAGAGGCAAATTGTCGGGTTGTTAACAGCTCACCGGCACTTATCTGATATCTCGCCGACAGCTGTGTTTTGCCATCGGCAGTCTGTTCGAAAGCCTCAATACTCACACGCAATACGTAGTCGGGTTTAGCAAACGACCGATTGATTGCGGTGCCCACATCAGGAGTGCTGAGCAGTACGGCCAAGTTTCGAGTCATGGTGCGATAAAGGTTTTTTCGAAGATTCTCGCCCCATTGCTGTTCGTCCGAAAAGGTCAGCCGGTTGGTGCCTTCTCTGCGAGCAATTTGAAAACGCTCCAAATACTGTGGTAGCTTTAGATCCAAAATTTGCACGCTTTTTTTACCCAGATCGGCGATAGCCGGCATTGGAGTCGAATCAATCACATAATAACTAGTCAGTGTTTGCGGCGTGCTGCAACTGGAGAGCAGGATTGTGCCTATAAACATCGTGAGACAGCGTTTATTCATTTTCGTTTTCCCGCGTCGTATGGCCGACCGAATATTAATGCCTGTGGTTGTCGTTCTAACATTTCGACCAGAGAGCGTAAAGCCCGTGCCGTTTCCTCAAGCTCGCCTGTTACCTGTATAACGTTGTACTGTAAGGGAGAAGTAGGTGCTAAGACTCCGCTAATCATCTCTACTGCATTGTCAACGTTGCCGAGCACATTGTTCACTGAACTAATGGTTTCCTCGAGGTTCGCGGACTCAACATCACGCAGGATATTTTTTAATGCTCGCATTGAGGCCTGTAGATCTGTGACGGTTTGATCCGTTTCGGCAGTGTTTAGAAGTTCGTTTGCACCACCCAAAATGCCGAGAATATCATTACCCATCTCTTCAATGTTTACAGTCTCTAGCTTTGACACGAAAGTCTGAAGAGATTCCGTCATGGCTTCCAAAGCGCCAGATATGGTTGGTAGTTCACGGTATGGCGTACTGTTGTCGTGATAGACGGGCTTGGTGCCAGGGTACATGTTAAGGTCGACATACAACTTGCCCGTCAGCAAGTTTCCGGTGACCAGTGTTGCGCGCAGCCCTTGGTCAACAAGAGTTTGGATCATGCTAGCGTCGGAATCGCCGTCTACAGTGGTACGGTCGACGATTCGGTCTGGTTCGATTTCGACGAGGACGGGAATACGAAATGACGTATCATCTGGATTAAATTCGAGTTTGACATCTAACACATTGCCGATCCGAATGCCTTTAAATTCGAGTGGCGCACCGGGACTTAAACCACGCACAGAGCCATTAAAGTACATGACCAATTGGAGCTTTCGGGTGTATGCCTCTTTGTCAATTAGAGCGTGATTGGGATAGAGGGTAAAGATCAATTTTTCAATATCTGAGTTCGCAGCTTCAAGCGTTGTTGGAGTCTCAAAGGAAACACCACCAAACATCAGCGTTTGCACGGAGGCGGTTTTGACTTCAATACCATCGGCACCTACAGAGACATCTAGACCACTAACATTCCAAAACCGGCTATTGCCGCGCACAAGTTGGTCATAAGGGGCGCGGACAAATGCATGTATATAAATGCTTTTAGCGTCTGAGTCTAATTCGTAACCCAGAATCTCACCGGCTAGCAAACCCTGATAATACAACGGAGACCCTCCCGCCAAGGAGCCCAAGTCATCGGTCACGAGGGTTATTTTAGTGCCTGCATCGTCGCCGGTAATTATCGGGGGAGTTTCAAGCCCAACAAAATGATTCTGTACTGAACCAGAACCGGGATCGATTTCTATGTAAGATCCAGAGACCAAAGTGCCAAGGCCTGAAATGCCACGTAGACTGAATTGGGGTCGCACAACCCAGAAACGGGTATTACGCCGTAGAAATTGATCTGTTCCTTTGTTGAAAGCTGCCGTAAGCTCTACACTATTGAAATCATTGGTAAAATTAACCTCTTCCACCATGCCTATTTCGACGCTCTTATATTTTATGGCTGTTTTTCCTGCCTGGATGCCGATCGCAGTGTTAAACGTAATGGTCGCAGTAGGCGCCTGATCAACAAAGGTTCGCACTGCCAACCAGCCACCAACCAATGCGGTTAATAGCGGTATAAGCCAGATAATAGATGGCCCTGCTCTTTCACTAACCTGTGGTCGACCGTCTTCACTCACTATGTTTCTAAACGCCTCTTTGATGTCGCCGGAATGTCGTCGTTATTATTCGGCAGGTTACTTACGGGCATACCGTTTGGGTCGAGTAGTGTGTTGTCCCAAATCAGTCGCGGGTCGAAGCTATGTGCGGCTAACATCGTCAAAATGACAGCCACACCAAAAAATGTTACACCAATTTCGGGTT
>JBLHQQ010000273.1:0-4394 GCA_047625245.1 Candidatus Azotimanducaceae bacterium | reverse complement strand
TCCTGTCTAGCCGAAATGACTCATTGCGGCTATTTTTGGTTTGGGAGATTCGACTTTCAAGAGCTTTGATACTGGGGTGCTGCTCGTCTAGTGATCTGGCTTTGTTCAGCATATTGGTCGCTCGCCTATATTGTTTTGCGTCGATAGACGAGATGCTCCATGCCAGGTAGGTCTCGACAATCTTTTGAATGCCTTGCTGGGCAGTTTGATTGTTTGGCTCGATCGATAAGACCTGTAGATACCGGTAGTAGGCATTATCATCTAGCGGCGTGGTGAGTCGCTGTAGAGCGAAAGCTCTTTCAGCCTGGCCGAGTAAACTATTGACTCGGCCTTGAGCGGGTTCTGTCGGGACGGTGCGAGCTGCATCCTCGATTGGAGGTTTTAGGACCGGCTGCAGGGGCATACAGGCCGACAGTATTAGAGTTGTGATAAAAAGAAGGCAAACTATAGGTCGCATGGGAGAAGAATCGCTTCTAGGTCAGTTCGGGAACGCGTAGGCTTATGCCGCGGTCAAATACGTAACGACTATAACGGTTAGAGAATATGAGTTTCCAGTCCCTCTTTAGAAGTGTTTTCGCATTTCTGTTGATTTCAACAGCTTTTGGATCCCAAAGCGCAGAATTTGGGCAACACAATACTCTGGGCAGGCCGGATATATTGCCTGTGGACGAGGCGTTTAACTTGACCGTCATGCGGACAGCTGGGCAGTTAAATCTTTTATGGCAAATTCAGCCGGGGTACTATCTTTATCGTCATAGAATCAACGTGAAAGGTTCAGATCGTCTTGAAAAGCCGATCGTTCCGGCGGGTATTGGCAAGTCTGATGAGTACTTTGGCGATGTAGAAGTCTATTACGAGTCTCTTCAGGTTGATGTACCGGTAGCGGGGAAGATGGAAGAAGAGATTCAGGTGGAATATCAGGGCTGCGCAGAGGTGGGTGTTTGTTATCCGCCACAAAAACGAACATTTATTGTTAAAGTTTGAGTTGATCCCCCAGAAAACCGTCATCAAGGCTGAAACTTTCATTTCAATTAAGGAAATCGATTTAGAAAGTGCTAGAAATAAATAAAAGATTGTCTAAAATATGCAGCTAAAATCTAGAAAAGAGTCAATATGAAGCAGATATTGGTACTAAATGGCCCGAATTTGAATCTTTTGGGCACCAGGGAACCAGAAATATACGGTTCTGATACTCTGGAAGACATTGTGAGTCGTTTGGCAGTGATCGCCGAGAGCAATGGTGTGGAAATTCAGCACTTTCAGTCCAACGGGGAGCAGACGTTGATTGAAAGGGTCCATAGTGCTGCAACAGATGGAACGGAATTTATCCTTATTAATCCTGGTGCGCTCACCCATACAAGCATCGCACTGAGGGATGCCTTGTTAGGCGTTCAGCTGCCCTTTATTGAGGTCCACCTGTCTAACGTGTTTAGCCGGGAGACTTTTCGTCACACCTCTTTTCTCTCTGACGTCGCTGTAGGGTGCATCATCGGGTTGGGTCCGAAAGGGTATGAGCTGGCGCTTCAGTCGGCACTAGATCGGCTGGAGGTCTGACAAATTGGATATTCGTAAAGTCAAAAAACTAATCGAGTTGATGGAGGCTTCCGACATTTCTGAGATAGAAATTAAGGAAGGCGCTGAGTCCATTAGGATTGCGAGGAGGACAAACCAATCCCCGCCAGTGCCTCAACCCGCTGCTGTAACGCCAGAGCCGATGCAAAATGTGGTCGTTCAAAAACCGCTTGGACACCTGATTAGGGCACCCATGGTCGGGACCTTTTATCGAGCACCGTCACCTGGGTCGCCGGACTTTATTGAACTTGGATCGCGAGTAAAAGAGGGCGATACCCTTTGTATCATTGAGTCGATGAAAATGATGAATCAGATCAAAGCAGATAAATCCGGAAAAATCGAAGCCATTCTCGTTGAAAATGAAACACCTATCGAGTTTGACCAACCGCTTATTACCATCAGTTAGTCGCTGGCATGCCGAAGCGAATATTAATCGCCAATCGCGGTGAGATTGCCCTGCGAATTTTACGCGCCTGCCAGCAGCTCGACAAAGAAACGATCGCTATCTATACAACGGTGGATGCTAATTTACCTCACCTGGACCTGGCGACGGATACGGTATGTGTGAGTGATTATTTGTCGGCAGACGATATTGTCATGGCAGGTTTGACCAGAGGTTGCGACGCTGTGCATCCGGGCTATGGCCTTCTCTCTGAGAATGCTGAGTTTGCGTTCCAGGTTGAGGCGGCTGGGATGGCATTTATCGGACCTGAACCCAGACACATTGCTGACCTAGGGGATAAAACCGCTGCTAGAAAAATTTTCTCTGATTTGGGTATTGCCGGAATTCCCGGAAGCACAGGCTCCGTGTCCTCCATTGTAGAAGCTCAAGCAATTGCAGCGACGATTGGCTATCCAGTGATCGTTAAGGCCGCTTTTGGCGGTGGTGGCAGGGGCATGCGTAAAGTTGATAGCGAAGCTGAGTTGTCGGGTGCACTTGAGGTCGCAATCGCCGAGGCAGAAATTGGATTCGGTCGCGGCGAAGTATTCATAGAAAAATTTTTGGCGAATGCTCGGCACATTGAAGTTCAAATTCTAGGCGATGGTCGAGGAGGTTGCGTGCACCTCGGTACTCGCGATTGTTCTATTCAGAGGCGTTATCAAAAACTCATAGAAGAAAGCCCAGCTCCTGAAATAGACCAGGGGCTCCTCGAGGATATTACGCATCAGTGCGTCAAAGCGATGACTCAACTAGAATACCGAAATGCGGCGACGTTGGAGTTTTTGTTCGCCGATGGTGAATTTTATTTTCTAGAGGTTAATACCCGCTTACAGGTGGAGCACCCTGTGACCGAGATGGTCAGCGGAATTGATTTAGTCGCTACACAATTACAGATAGCCGATTTCGGCAGACTGCCGCTTAGCCAGGATTCCATTCGGCTAAATGGGCACGCGATCGAATGTCGAGTGCTGGCAGAAGACGGGTCTGGGCGAGCAGGGCCCGGCGTGATCAAAGGGTTACGTTTGCCCGGTGGCCCAGGCATACGATTCGATAGTCACATCTACGTTGGTTACCGAGTGCCGCATCAGTATGATTCGCTGATCGCAAAACTGGTTGCTCACGCTGAAAACCGAACAATGGCGTTGGCGCGCTTAGAGCAAGCGCTTGGGGAACTTCAGATCCAGGGGATCCCGACTAACGTAGATCGGCTCAAGCAGCTAGTTAGAGACCCGACTTTTGCGAACGTAAAATTTCATACCAATTGGAATCCATAGATGAACTGGAAAACCGTGGCAATCACGGCAAGCAACGAAGAAGTTGATGCTTTAGAAAGTTTCCTTTGGGAGACTGGAGCGGTATCTGTGACGTTAATCGACGGAGAAGATCAGCCGATATTCGAGCCTGGACCCGGAGAAACGCCCCTTTGGCCCCACCTAACAGTAACGGCATTGTATGAAGATGATGTTGATACCGTGTCCATTGCCGCAACCCTTAGAAGCCAGGGTTATCAAGTCCTTTTCACGGATGAACTAGGTGACCGTGTCTGGGAGCGTGAATGGATGAGCGAGTTCAAGCCGATGAAATTCGGACAACGACTTTGGGTTTGTCCCACGGGTTTTGAGGTGGATGAGGTCGATGCTGTAATTTTAAATCTAGACCCGGGCTTGGCATTTGGTACGGGTACTCATGCGACGACGAGTCTTTGTCTTTCCTGGTTGGATGAGCAACTTGAGCCCGGGGCGAACGTGTTGGATTATGGTTGTGGTTCCGGAATATTAGGCATCGCATCAAAACTCCTGGGGGCTCGGCAAATTATCGCGGTCGACAACGACCCGCAAGCACTGGTGGCAACCGGGGACAATGGTCGACGAAACGGAGTGCAAGATGATCTTGTGACCTGTTTGCCCGAAGACTTTGCGCCCGGCGACACCCATCCCGCGCAATATCAAGTGGTGATGGCGAATATTCTGGCTCAACCGTTGATTAACTTATCTCATCTGCTCAGCGAGTATGTCGCACCTGAAGGGCACCTGGTGTTATCGGGTATTATGAGTTCCCAATCTGATTGGGTTAAGAAAGCCTACCGGTTAGAACTTGTTCGCGAGGCCGAATTAGACGGTTGGATCTGTTTGCACTTTAAGAAGGCGCCATGACGAGTTCTGTTTCTCGATGTCCTAATTGTGACACCTCTTTTAAGGTGACAGACGTGCAACTCGCCGCCGCTGCTGGGGCAGTGAGGTGTGGTGCTTGCCTGCAGATCTTTGTCGCTAGCGAGTATTTCGTCGATGCGCCAGTCGATGATTCGTTCCAGGAGCGGGAAGAGAAGGAGCAAATTAGTGAGGCTGCGATGGGCGGTCCGATCGAAGCAGAAAATGTGGCG
>JBLHQQ010000272.1:0-4435 GCA_047625245.1 Candidatus Azotimanducaceae bacterium | reverse complement strand
AGCGTTGTTGTCTGGTGAGTGCGACATACATCGGACTCCGAAGGAAATCGACTGTCCTTGGGTGTAATAGCCGATACTATTGCCGTAAAGGCATTGCAATAAGTGAGGTCAGGTTACATGTCAGGAAAAGCAAATTCAGTCTGTTTTCGTCCTTCAGCATATATGACGAAGAAAAAATCCGGTTGCGAGATGGAAATTTGACGTCTCTTGCCGGAGATGCACTACTATCAGATCACATTTCTCTAAGGATGGTTATATCAGCGAAACAAAGGGCTTCAATTCAGAAGGTGTTGAAGTTCAAGACAGCCGCTCGAAGAGCCGCCACCCTGTTCAAAAATCTGGATGGCGGTAAATGATCGATTACGACGGCGAATCAAACGGCCGCTGCTGGTGATGTTGGAGTTTTCTGAGAGGCATAATGAAAGGCGAGGCCACCAAGGCCACCCGCTAATCCTTGTAGCACCAGCCCAACAATTTCGCGTGTCGGTGCAATTCCGGAAGCCCCAAGTGTGGCTTTGAAAATGACATGCATCGCGATCATGCCGACGAAACCCGCAGAAACATAGCCAATCAAACGCAGGTTCGAGTTAAACCGGATGATCACGCCCGCAACAGACAATGCAACCAGCATCGCCACAATGACGACTGGCAGATAGAGATCGTACATGTGCGTGACGTCATGAATCAGCGCATCAATACGTTGGGCAAATGTAATCTCGAATCCCATACTCGTCACCGCCGCAATATTTCCCTGACTGACAAATATAGCGCCGAGAAGGTAAGTGACAAGCACGCCCGCAATAAAACCAGCAACAACTTTCATCTGCATTCTCACCAATAGCCGAACAGGGGCGTATACTAATTGCTTTTACAGCCATTCTGAAATTTTCTGATGAATAAACTGATTTCTCTGTTCGCTTTATTACTGATTTGCCTGCCTGCTTCTGCTGACTACAGCATTGAAACAGTAGCTGAAGGTTTTGATCATCCCTGGTCCATCAGTTTTCTGCCTGATGGTGGTTATCTTGTTACTACACGACCAGGCGAGGTCTACCGTGTCACAAGTGATGGTGACAAAGGCAAGCCACTCACCGGCACACCGAGCGCTTACGTGGCGGGTCAGGGCGGTTATTTCGATATTATCCTTGATCCCGATTTCGCCATCAATCAGATGGTTTACCTCTCCTACGCAGGCGGAACCCCTGAGGCTAACGGTACTTATGTCATGCGGGCGATGCTAGGTGAGCAGGGATTCGAGAAATCAGAGGTGATCTTCTCTGCGACGCCAACAAAAGACACCGCAGCGCACTATGGCGGCAAGCTGGCGTTTCTTCCTGATGGTACATTATTGGTGACAACTGGAGACGGATTCGAGTATCGCGAAGCCGCCCAGAATAAAAACAGTCAGTTGGGTAAGCTCATTCGCATCAACTCAGACGGCTCCGTACCTGCTGATAACCCTTTCGTTAATGGCGGTGGCGACCCAAAGGTTTACTCATACGGCCATCGGAACCCGCAAGGTCTTGTCGTGGATACGGCAACAGGCGACATCTATGTCCATGAGCATGGTCCGAAAGGTGGTGATGAGCTTAATCTGATTGCGCCAGCGGCGAACTATGGCTGGCCTGCCGTGACCTACGGAGATAACTATTCAGGTGCTTATGTTTCACCATTGAAAACCTATTCAGGTATTACTGAGCCGTTACATTATTGGGTGCCGAGTATTGCTCCCTCCGGACTTGCCTATTATGACGGTCAGGTTTTCCCCCAATGGCAGGGCGATCTATTCGTCGGCGCGTTGGTCGATAAAGACGTGCGTCGACTGGATATGGAAAACGGCAAAGTTGTCTCTGAGGAAGCCTTATTTTCAGAGATCGCGGAACGTATTCGCGATGTCCGGGCCGGACCTGATGGAAACCTCTATCTCTTAACAGACAGTGCTACCGGTAAGATCTTGCGGATCGCTGCTCCCTGATTGGGCGCAACGAGAAGGCTGTTGGGCAGCATGCCATACCCGATACTAGCGAATGAGACCTGTTGGCGCCCTCGTTAAACTCTGCTGTGAATTCGCAATGGTGGCGCTTATTCGTCGCTCAGTCTGCTCACACCCACAAACGCCCGTCATTCAGCACTAAATCCGAGCTCAATGTTCGAGTAAAACTGACATTCAGTTGTTGCTCAATTGGCACAAGCAGGGCTAACTCACTCTCTACCTAAATTGGCGATCGTACTAATGAACTACCAAGCGTGAGTGAAACAAAAGCTTCTCCAGGACTGAGCCGAACAAAAACAGCACTTTACGGGCTAGCGAACCTGCCAACATCTATCGTTGGCTTGCCCATTGCTCTTTATATACCAGCATTCTATTCCCAGAATCTTGGTCTTTCGCTGGCCACCGTCGGGTTGTTAATCGCACTTTCCAGATTGACGGATGTGTTCACCGATCCTGCGATTGGTGTTGCCTCTGACCGCTGGAACACACGATTTGGCCGTCGCAAGCCCTGGATCGTCGCCGGGATGCCACTGATGATGTTGTCATTATGGATGCTGTTTGTGCCCGATAGCCCTTTTGCGGTGAACTTTTGGCATGCCTTGGGTGGTGATGGGGTGAATAATTTCTATCTGTTCATTTGGATCAGTGCTTTGTATCTGTCTTTCACGCTGGTCGATCTGCCGTATAAGGCCTGGGGTGCTGAGTTATCCGAAGACTATGATGAGCGCTCAAAAATTACCGGTTGGCGAGAGGCGTTCGGTTATGCTGGCTTGCTCAGCGCGCTTTCAATCCCTCTGGTCATGTCGTTAGTATTTGCCCGACCTGGAGCAAACAATGCATTGTTGGCTATCGCGACAGTCGTGATTGTTCTGTTGCCGATATTGACCGCTCCGGCAATTCTGTTTGTAAAAGAGCCCCCGCCGAGGAAACCTAAGGTCGATACCATTAGCTGGCGTAGGGGGTTGAAAGTCATTTGGGCTAATGGACCCTACAGGCGATTGGTTATCAGCCTGGTGTTCTTGGTGATCGCTGTCAGCATGACTGCGACGCTATCTTTCTTTTTCGTCAGCTCGGTCATGGAACAGCCATTTGACCGGTATGCGTTCTTCATTCTGGCGTATTATCTGTCCAGCAGTTTGGCCATTCCAATATGGTTCGGAATTTCTAGGCGAATTGGTAAACATCGCACCGTGGTGCTTGGCATTGTCTGGCTGTCGCTTTGGAGCGCGTTTATTCCGTTACTTGGTCCTGATCAGTTCTGGCTGTTTTTTGTCGTTATGTTGCTGAAGGGCTCCGCCGTGGGAGCGCTGGTGTTCCTGCCGGCATCGATGGCAGCCGATGTGGTTGATCTTGATACGTTACGCACTGGCGAACAGCGCACCGGCCTGTACTTCTCTTTGTGGGGAATGGTGAATAAGGGCGCCACTGCTCTTGGCGTTTTGATTGCCACCAGTGTTGTTGCCTGGTTTGGTTTCGATCCAGCTCTGGAGGAAAATACCGCCACGGCGAAGATGTCGGTTGCCTGGCTATATAGCATTGTGCCAGCGGTTTTGGCCTGTGTGGCACTTCCATTGTTGTGGAAGTATCCTTTGACTCGCGAACGTCAGGAACGGATGCGAACCCATATTCAACGCCGCGATAATCGACGAGCAGAAGGTGCTGCCCTGAAAGTATAGGGCCGCACACTAAACATAGGGACACCGGTGGCAGACGAAAAAGTTTTAAAAGTATCAAGCGAATCACAGGCAGAAGCGCTGAAGCTAGCCAAAGGCATACAACGCCCGGAGCAGACCAAGGCACAGACGAAACTCGTCGCCCAGGGTATTGAGAAAGGCATTGCCGAGTACAAGAAGCAACAGAAGGCCTTGGCCCGTGATCGCGACAAGCATCGCAAGAAGGAATTGAAAGCAAGCTTGCGCGATGCGGCGGATACTTCTGACCGGGATGTCGAGTCAACGAGCAATCTCACATCCCGACTATTAGTCGGCTTACCGTGGCTTCTGCTAGTCGCAAGCTGGGCGTACTTTTTCGCAAAGAGCTCCTTTCTAAGGTAACCACACGCCATGCCGCTGACATCGTGCGGGTAAGGGCCATGCCGTTTCGTGCTCTACCAGCTGACACGGGATGACCTGAAATAGGCTGCATGCTTGTAACAAGATCGCTATAACGTGGTATTCAGCTGTTTAGCTGAAGCTCATCCGCTACCGCATTCAGTTATACTAGCTTCCTGCATAGACGTGGAAAACGATCATTACGACCCCAACACCATCCCCAACACCATCCTCTACAACTGAGCCGCCTATTCGTCAGACCGTTGCTTCTTCAGTGCTGTCGATTCCGGAATTTAGGTGGCTATTTTTCGGCAACGTTGGGTTTTTCTTCGCCATGAATGGTCAGGTCCTGACCCGCACGATTCTAGCCTGGGACTTGACGGGCTTAGCC
>JBLHQQ010000271.1:0-4455 GCA_047625245.1 Candidatus Azotimanducaceae bacterium | reverse complement strand
TTGGTATCAGCAGCTGGCGGATCAGTGGGCTCGTTGGTCGGTCAGATCGGTAGAATAAAAGGTGCAAAAGTCGTTGGTATTGCGGGTGGACCCGAGAAATGTGAATGGGTCGTAAATGAACTAGGGTTCGATGCCTGTATTGACTACAAAGACACCAGCGCTCCCTTGCGTGACCAGTTAGGCAGTGCAGCACCTGAAGGTATTGATGTTTATTTTGACAACACCGGCGGAGATATTTTGCAGACTGCATTGTTTGCCATGAGGATGAAAGGCCGAATTTCCTGTTGCGGCGCCGTATCAATGTATGACGGTAAACCCAGTGCAGGTCCGTTTGGGATACCAGGTCTACTTGTGACCAAGAGGCTGGAAATGAAAGGATTTATCGTTTCAGATTATAACCATCTAAATAGTGACGCTTTTCATGATCTGTCTTTGTGGGCCAGGCAGGGCGAACTGAAGGTGGTTGAAGACATTATTGACGGTCTTGAGAATGCGCCGCGCGGTTTGATTGGCCTGCTGGCGGGGGAGAACCGCGGTAAGCGAATGATTCGGGTGGCGAGTTGAGTCACCTGCACGCTCAAGCTGAGAGGTTATGCGTCCTCAACTCTGGCCCACCTGAATTCTCAATCTGAAATCGCTTTATTCGTCCTCGGGTATCGGGTAATGAATGCCGGGTATGCCGCCTTCAAGCGCTTGATACCAATCTGGTCTTGGCTGTACAGGCTCATAGCTGGTGGGTACCATCGGTGTTTCTTTATTCCATTCATGATGAATGGGCGGAATCTGGAAGGTGCCATTACTTGCGTTGGTGCCGCCGTCCACATTCAGATCGACACCGGTGATATAGCTCGCCAGATCGGAAGCCAAAAATAGTACGGCATTGGTGACTTCCTGTGCTTCTCCGACGCGTCGCATCGGGGTCCGACTGGCAATCCATTTATCGATACCCATCGCTTCTAGCATGGGCCTTGTCATTTCTGTGACGACGAAACCTGGTGAGACTGCGTTTACTCGAACCCCTCGGTCAGCCCATTCGCAGCCAAGCTGTAAGGTCAAATTTCTGAGACCACCTTTTGCGGCGGTATAGCCGATCACATTGTTTTCGTTAGCGCCGTTGCCCATGATTGAGCAGATGTTTACGATCGATCCTTGACCACGCTCGAGCATATGCCGGCCGCATTCTCGCGCGTAATAAAAGGCGCCAACTAGATCTACAGAAATGATTCGATTGAATGTCTCCGCATCGAATTGTTCAGCCGCAACGCCCCGCGAATCAGCGATACCTGCATTATTGATGAGGACATCAATTTTTGAATGGGCCTGCAGTCCGGCTTCAATAACCTGTTTGACGTCGGCTTCGATGGCGACGTCACCAGTGCAGACAGTCACTTTGCTACCACTAGCTCGACACTTTTCGGCAACACCTTCAAGTAGTTCCGTACTGCGAGCTGTTAGAATCAGATCGGCACCTGCAGCGGCGAACGCCAAAGCAAATTCCTCGCCGAGACCATAACTGGCTCCTGTGATTAGAACTACTTTGCCTGAGAAGTCGAACATGAATATCTCCTAGTTAAATTTGAAAGGTTGATCACTAGTTTAGCGGTTCCCCAGTCTAAAAGTATTGACTAAAAATTCTCAAGATTCTACTTGAGCGCTTAACTCTGGCCTCTGAGCTAAGGTCTATCAGATGTGATGTTTTCCACACTTGTTGGCATTGATTTTATTCTTCGAACTCAAAAAGTTGCCCATGATTCTCTATACAGTTCCAGGATCTTGTTCGTTTGCCTCTCATATTGCGCTTGAAATAGCGGGTGCCTACCTCTGCGCGACAGTGCATGTGGCGCATGCTCATGGTCATCGTGGATATAGATCGGCAGATGAGAAGTCTTCTTTCAAAGACATGACAAACAAAATGCCTCAGAACATGGGAGAGTGTTTTGGCCTAATCGAGCGCGTATGTTGCAGTTGCCTGAGGTTCAAACAGTTCTGTCGCAAGAACAAAAATTGTTGATAGAAAATGCGTAGGACAACATTGTCAGGATATCGGGTGGCTATATTTGCCTAAGGCCTTGTCAAACAATTTTTCTGCTCGAGCTGCGCTAATGGCTTGTTGTCTCAGAATACCTTTGCTGGTTTTACGCATAGGTTGTTTTAGCTTTTTTTGGTCAAGTAGCATTGCTACTTTTAGCAATGCTACGATCTGATTAATCAGAAGGAGATCTACCTCGGTAGTAAAGTGCCCTTGTTTGACTCCCAACTCCAGATCCTGACGGGTAAACTGGACAAAACTCGTCTAGATTTCTGGAATCGTATCGGTGCTTGTGACCAAGACATTTACCCAATCGGGCTATGATTTAGCGATCTCCATAAACTTCGCTGAAGCAATAATAATTCGAGCAGGTGCATTCTTTATATCAGATATCTCGTTGTCGACAGCCATTTTTTGATTAGAAAGCCTCGAGTGTCTACCTGACCTCTGAGCTAAGGCGAATCAAATGCTATATTGTTCTTATCTCTTGATAATTGTTCTGTTTTCCAATTTCAGCAAGTGATTCATAAATGGGTTTTACTCAGGTGCTTTGCACTGTTCGTGTCATTCGAAAGAGAATATCTCGTGACGCGGTGCGTGACTATATCTGGGTCTAGGTAGAATATTAATGAGTACATCGATAACACTTACCGGTATCACAACCACAGGCACACCTCATCTGGGCAACTATGTGGGTGCGATTAAACCTGCAATAGAGATGAGTAAGGCTGATGGCCAATATTTCTTTTTTCTGGCGGATTACCATGCCTTGATTAAGACTCAAGATGCCGATCGAGTGCATCAGTCCACCCGTGAGATTGCGGCAACCTGGCTGGCGCTTGGTTTAGATACTGACAAGGCGGTTTTCTATCGCCAGTCAGATGTACCTCAGATCCCGGAACTCACTTGGTTTTTAACCTGTACCGCAGCAAAAGGCTTAATGAATCGTGCACATGCGTACAAAGATGCAGTGCAGAAGAATCTGGATGTAGGCGAAGATGTGGATTCTGGAATTAACATGGGGTTGTTTAGCTACCCCATCCTGATGGCTGCGGACATCTTGGCCTTTAACGCCACTCATGTGCCTGTTGGGCGAGATCAAATCCAGCATATCGAGATGGCGAGGGATATCGGCCAGCGCTTTAATCATCTCTATGGCAAGCACTTCAATATTCCCGAAGCGGTCATTGGTGAAGAGGGTTCGGTGCTTAAGGGGCTTGACGGTCGCAAAATGAGCAAGAGCTACGACAATACTATTCCGCTCTTTCTGACGGAGAAAAAACTGCAAAAACATATCAACAAAATCAAAACAAATTTACTTGAGCCGGGTGAGCCGAAAGATATTGAAGACTCAGCTGTGTTCGAGATCTGGTGTGCTTTTGCCGATGCTGAACAAAAGGCTTGGATGGCGAAGGAATTTGCCAACGGCATTGCTTGGGGGCAGGCTAAGAAAGAGTTGTTTGCTCTGGTCAATGCCGAATTGGAAGAGCCGAGAGCTCGTTATTTGGAACTGCTTGAAACTCCTGAGCTTATAGAGCAAAAACTGCGAGAGGGTGGTCAGAAGGCTCGTGCCTTGGCTGCTCCTCTATTAGAAAAACTGCGGGATGCAGTGGGTATCAGGGCGTTAGGTTAACAAGGAAAATAGCAGGTGTCGGAGTTGGCAATGAGATCAAAGTACTTCTAAAAAAAGCGGAGCGCGATATGATTACAGGAGGGTGTTTTTGTGGAAAATTGAAATACCAAATTGATGCTGGCGAATATACAGCAGTGAACTGCCACTGCAGCATGTGTCGTAAAATAAGCGCGGCACCTTACGTTGCTTGGATTGTCGTGCCAGATGATAAGTTTCGATTCATTGGCAGTAGTCCCGCCAATTTCGCATCCTCCGCCAGCGGAACCAGGCAGTTTTGCCCTGACTGCGGCACACCTATTACTTGCATCAACACAAATCATCCCGGCATCGTAGATATTACCGTGGGAAGTCTGGACAAGCCGGAACCACACAACCCAACACTAGAAGTTCACGTGGATACAAAGCTCAGCTGGGTGAATGACCTCAGCCACATTAAGGAATGGAAAGAGTAGTTGCGTAGGTTTTGGCTTAGCCTCCAACACATGAAAGACTCAACGTCCCCGTACTTCAATAGGAAACGGGGCCATCAGGCAGGACTACACCGACGTGCTCGGCATAGGATTGCCAGTCGTCGATAAGTGAATTTCTGACTTCTGGAAACTCAGTGGCCAGGTCGTGCTGCTCTCCCGGGTCGTTCGACAGGTTATATAACTGCCATTGACCAGTACCATAAGGCGCTTCCTGTAATAACAGTTTCCAGTGATCTTTTTGCACGCCGCGTCTTCCAAATGTTTCGAAGGCAATGGCTTCACCCGGCAAGTAGGGAGAAGCGCCCCCTTTCCATCGCGTCAGT
>JBLHQQ010000270.1:0-4526 GCA_047625245.1 Candidatus Azotimanducaceae bacterium | reverse complement strand
GCGCTGAGTGGAGCGGAGATCTTAGCTATGAGTCCGCTGATGAATTTAGTCTCGAGGGCAGCGCTCGATTCATTGATTTACGCCCATTGGATATGGGCGCCATCGGCGAGTTGGATGCTTCGGCAATAAAACTTTCTGCAACCAGTCTCTCCATGGCGCGCCTTGCGGTACTCAAAGCCAATCTCAGAGTGGAGCGACTGGTTAATGGCGAGTTTGCCTTTGTCGGTAGATTGCCGAATCCAACCGCAATTGAAACGCCGGCTGTCGAAGCTGCTGCCCAATTCCAGACTCAAACCAAAACTAGCGAAGCAGCGAGTCTAAGCATTGACGTTCAGGAGATTGAGGTAAAGGACAGCAAACTTGAGTTTGTTGATAGCTCTGTCGAACCTCTTGTTGATCTCGAACTGAATAACATAGCAGCCAGGGTTGAGAAGTTTTCTCTAAGGGATTCTTTCAGCATTGATTTTCTAGGCCATCATCAAATAGAACCAGGGTTAGAAGCTCAGCTTAAAGTGAATGGCGAGGTCAATATCGCGAGCATGACTGGCGCTATCAAAATGAAAATTAGCAACTTTGAATTGCACGAAATTGCGCCTTATCTTGGCAATGGTATTCGAAGCGGACGCCTGCAACTTGGTTCGGACCTCAAAATGACAAATGGTCGTTTAGCAGTCAAAAATGAAATTCATATTAAGAACGTCAAAATCGACGAATCTGCTCAGAATGTCGGCGATCAGATGTCTCTTGCAACAGCGCTGTTCCTGTTAAAAGACAAGAATGATGTGGTAGATTTGGATGTGCCTTTCGAAACAGACTTCGATAAGTTTGAAATCGATTTTGGTGACATGTTCCAAAGTGCTTTGCTTCGAGCAGCGAGAACTACCGCAGTGACCTATGCGCAATATGCGCTTCAGCCCTACGGTAGTTTGTTGCTAGCAAAGGACCTGCTCGGTGCGATAACTCGACCAAGATTTGAGGCGGTGATTTTTAGTGAAGGCTCGGGTGAGTTGACCGCAAAGACTCAAGGTTATATCGAAAAGCTTGCTGCTCTGCTCGTGACTAAAAGTGAACTTAGCGTGACGGTATGTGGCTTTGCCGATATGAGCGAGCTGCCTCGCCTGTTGGAGATGGAAAAGCAGGGCGAGAAAGGCGAAGACGCGTCTCTTGGGTCAATCTCTGCTGAGGGAATATTCGTTGGCGATGTTACCAGGATCAAGATGCTCGCTCAGATTCGTAGTCGTGCTGTTCTAGAGGTACTACAGGCTGGCGGGATTAAAAGCGCACGCATCTATGCTTGCACGGCGACTGCAGAATCAAAGGGTGGTCAGCCTAGAGTTGAGATAGTCCTCTAAGACACAATGAGTTGGAACAAAGAGCAGAATCAAACAGAAGAAACTAGGAGTTAACAAATGACATTAAAGGTTATAGGTGCAGGTTTCGGTCGAACCGGCACGTTGTCTCTTAAAGTAGCGCTCGAAAAGTTAGGCTTTAATCCCTGTCATCACATGATGGAGGTGTTTGGTAAGCCGGATCATATTGCACTTTGGCAGGCCGCGGCTGAAGGTAAGCAGGCGGATTGGCCTGCTATTTTTGAGGGTTATGAAGCAGCCGTCGATTGGCCCGTTTGTTCATTCTGGAAAGAGTTGTCCGAGGTCTACCCAGCAGCCAGGTTTATTTTGAGTCAGCGAGATACCGACAAATGGTTTGCCAGTGCTTCTGCGACCATCTTTAAGGGCATGAATCGCAACGACGATGACCCACACCTTAGAATGGTTAAGCAACTGATCGTAGAAAACACCTTTGGTGGTGATATCGAAAATGCAGAACATGCCAAGGCTATATTCGAAGCTCATAACGCCGAAGTGTTAGCGACTTTACCAGCAGAGAGAGTACTGGTATTTGAAGCATCAGATGGTTGGCAACCGTTATGCGAGTTTCTGGGGGTTGATGTTCCGGACGAACCTTACCCTCGGACCAATTCAACCGAAGACTTTCAAAAAAGAGTGAAGAGTGGATTCGATTCAAGAAAAAATGACTGAGTTACCGCCTCATGCTCAGGCATTAGGCATGCAATTAGTTGAAGCAGGTCAGCGACGCTGCAAAGTACGTGTGCCCTATGCGCTACATTTAGTGGGTGACCCAGACACTGGTATTCTCCATGGCGGCGTCATTACGGCGACGCTGGATAATGCCTCTGGCTGGGCAGTGCGCTGCCACGAAGATTGGACCGATGGCGTAAGTATGGCAACGCTGGATATTCGTATTGACTATATGAAACCTGCTACGCCGAAGCAGGATCTGATTGTGGAAGCTGAGTGTTACCAGATGGGTCGCTCGGTCGCCTTTGTTCGAGCCTGGGCACACCAAGGCGACAAGGATAAACCCGTTGCTACCTCCATCGGGGCATTTATGTTGGGAACCCCGAATGTCCAGGGCAGAAATCTATGAAGATCCTAGAGAAGCTTAAGCAAGAGAATCGCGCCGATGATATGCAAGCGCTGATCGAGCAGATCCCTTACGCCCAATTTCTGGGTGTTCAGGTAGAAAGAAAGGGTAACGAGTTGACCACGGTCCTGCCATTCAAAGACATGCTGATTGGCAATCCGAATTTGCCCGCCATTCATGGTGGTGTACTTGGCGCATTTTTGGAACTGACCTCGGTGATCCAGTTATTGTTTCTCACCTCCTGTGAGAGCTTGCCTCGAACCGTTGATATCTCGGTCGACTACCTGCGGTCAGGGCGTCCGGAGGAAATGTATGGGCGTGCCATAGTCACCAGACAAGGTCGTCGGGTTGCCAACGTTCGAGCCGAAATCTGGCAAGAAGATCGTGCCAAGCCCATTGCCGCATCCCATGGTAATTATTTGCTAACCCCAACGGATTCGTAGCAACCTTTTGTCAACAGACAAAGTAGCTCTGGGGCGAGTTCTATTTCGAGGCCTCTTCTGCCGGCGCTAATGAAAATCGTTGAGTAATCTAGCGCAGAACTATCGACGATGGTCGCGAGTGATTTCTTCTGGCCGATCGGGCTGACCCCTCCGAGTACATAACCAGAACTTCTTTCGACCTGTTCTGGTTTTGCCATTTGGGCTTTCTTGGCACCCAGCACGTTGGCCATTGTTTTAAGGTTCAAGTTGAGGCTCACCGGTAGCACCGCAACAGCCAGCTTGCCGCTGTCGAGTGTCACCACCAGTGTTTTGAATAGCCGCTCGGGAGAAATCCCCAATTTCTCGGCCGCCTCAGGGCCGTAGTGGGTGATAGCGGGGTCGTGGTCATACTCATGGAGTTCGTAGCAGGCATGGGCACGATCAAGAACGGTAACGGCCGGAGTCATAGGTCACACAATTATTAGCTAGAAGTGACACGCAGGTTATCATTTCTGGGACTCGCAATTGTCCTGGCAAGACTGCCATCGCCAATGAAGCACTGGTATGCTGTGACGCTCAAATTCAGGTTACAAATTCACTAAAATCACAAGGATACCCCATGGGAGATGTATACATAGTTGAGGCTTGTCGAAGTGCGATTGGCAAACGTGGCAAGGGTCTAGCGGGTTTGAAGCCAGCTGATCTACTCGGTGCAGTTCAGAAAGCGGCCCTTGAAAGAAGTGGCATTGACCCCTCTAAGATCGATCAAGTCATTGGCGGTTGCGTGTCTCAAGTAGGCGAGCAAACCTTTAATATTGCTCGCATCGCCTGGTTGTCGCAGGGATTGCCGCTCGAAGTCGCTGCAACAACAGTTGATAGCCAATGTGGATCTTCTCAGCAAGCCACCAGCATGGGCGCTTCCATGGTCGCAGCGGGTATTGAGGAAATGGTGATGAGCTGTGGCGTCGAGATGATGAGCCGGGTCCCACTGGGTGCTGCAATGAAAGGCGGCAATCCGATGGGTGAGAACTATGCCAGTCACTACCAGCCCACCAGCCAATTTGCCGGTGCGTCCATGATTGCCGAGGAATATCAGATCACTCGACAGGACGCGGACCAGTTTGGCCTTGAAAGCCAACAGAAGGCCATTAAAGCCTGGGAAGAAAATCGATTCGAAAGAGAGATCGTGCCCGTCGAAGCACCAATTCTGGGCGAAGACTTTAAGCCCACAGGTAAAACCCGAATGGTTGATCGGGATGAAGGCTTGCGCGCAACAAACCTAGAGGCTCTTGCAGGATTGCAGCCAGTGCCTAGCCAGGAGATTCACACGGCAGGAACCTCTTCTCAGGTATCTGATGGTGCAGCGGCCATCATTTTGGCTTCAGCGAAGGCTGTTAAAGAAAACGACCTAAAAGCTAGAGCGAAGATTGTCGCCACCACTCTGGTTGGTGTTGATCCGGTCACGATGTTGAAGGGGCCGATTCCAGCAACTCGCAAGGTTTTGGAGCGTGCCGGTCTCACCATTGATGATATCGATGTGTTTGAAGTCAATGAGGCTTTTGCTTCTGTTGTTTTGGCCTGGCAGAAAGATTTGGGCGTTGATCCCTCAAAGGTGAATGTGAATGGCGGTGCGATTGCCCTCGGTCACCCAACCGGGAG
>JBLHQQ010000269.1:0-4535 GCA_047625245.1 Candidatus Azotimanducaceae bacterium | reverse complement strand
GAAGCATTCCTTGTCTGAACTTGTCGAGCTAGAAGTCGCTAAGTTGACGGAATCTGGTTTACAAAGTGACACCCGGTTGGCGGAATCTTTTATCCGCGCTAAAGCTAATCGAGGTCAGGGTCCCATGAAGGTGAAAATGGAACTCCGTCAAAAAGGCTTGAGTGACGATATCATCCAACAAGCGATGATGGAGTCTGAGGTCGATTGGCAAACTCTGGCGATTGAGGTGTCAGCGAAGAAGTTTTCTCGGGATTTCACTCCATCTGACCCAAAACAGAGGGCTAAGCGACAGCGTTTTCTCCAACAGCGAGGCTTTTCCTTTGAGCAAATATCTGCCGTTGAGCGGGAATAAGGTGCTGAATTTACTCGACAAACCTATCTGACAGCCCCGTTTTTCTGTATCTTTAGCCTCCTTTTTTCTTATCGATTGTAAGTCATGGATAGTCGCGAGCTTCGCCAGGCCTACCTGGATTTTTTTGCCTCCAAGGGACATACCGTTGTTGATAGCGCTTCTCTAGTGCCCGACAACGACCCGACACTGCTTTTTACCAATGCCGGTATGGTGCAATTTAAAGAAGCACTAGCGTTTCGCGAAAATCGTGGCTACACCCGTGCAACCAGTTGCCAACGCTGCGTGCGGGCAGGCGGCAAGCACAATGACCTCGACAATGTCGGTTACACAGCACGTCATCACACCTTTTTTGAAATGCTGGGCAACTTTAGCTTTGGTGATTACTCCAAACGTGAAGCGATCCAGTATGCCTGGGAGTTTTTAACCGAGGTGGTCAAACTGCCGCCCGAACGCTTATGGGTCACGGTTCATACAGGTGATGATGAAGCCGAAGATATCTGGGTCAACGAGATCGGCTTCCCAATAGAACGTGTAAGTCGATTAGGTGATGACGATAATTTTTGGACAATGGGTGATACAGGACCTTGCGGTCCTTCCTCGGAAATTTTCTACGACCACGGTGCTGATGTGCCTGGTGGTCCTCCTGGAAGTCCTGATGGCGAACTGGATCGATATATCGAAATTTGGAATCTTGTTTTCACGCAGTTTGACCGTTCAGCGGATGGCACTCTCACGCCATTAGAGAAAGCCTGTGTTGATACCGGCTTGGGTCTTGAGCGCTTGGCAGCAGTGCTTCAAGACGTTCATAACAACTACGATATTGATCTGTTTCAAGCGCTGATCAAACATGCGGCGGGACTTCTAAAATATCAAGATCTATCAAACCCTTCTCTGAAGGTGATTGCGGACCATATTCGATCCTGTGCGTTCTTAATCGCCGATGGTGTTTTGCCTTCCAACGAGGGACGAGGTTATGTGCTTCGGCGAATCATTCGTCGCGCCCTGCGTCACGGCAATAAGCTTCAGGCTCGCGGTCCGTTTTTCCATAAAATGGTTGATGAGTTGGTCGTGCAAATGGGTGATGCTTATCCCATTTTGATTCAAACTCAGGCTCAGCTGAAAAAGATTCTGCTTAAGGAAGAACAGCAGTTTGAACTGACGCTAGATCACGGTTTAAAAATCTTATCCGAGGCTGTAAAGGATTTGGAAGGTACCGTCATACCCGGTGAAGTTGTTTTCAAGCTATATGACACCTACGGCTTTCCGACCGATCTAACCGCAGATATTGCTCGCGAAAAAAATCTCGAATTGGATATGGATGGTTTTAATAGGGCCATGGATGAACAACGAGCCCGCGCTCGAGCGGCCTCCAAGTTCGGTAGCGTTGATCCAGCGACTTACAACGTTGATCAAACGACTGAGTTTGTTGGTTACGAATCTCTCCAGGGCGAATGCTCAATCTTCGCTTTATTTTGTGGTGAATCGAGTGTGCAAGAAGCCAACGCCGGTGATGAGTTGGTTGTCGTTCTAGATCGAACACCCTTTTATGCCGAATCCGGTGGTCAGGCTGGCGATACGGGTAAGCTTCACGCGAATGGTGTCTCCTTTGATGTTCTAGACACAGTTAAGGCTGGCAATGCCTTTTTGCACAAAGGAACATTGTTAGAAGGAAGCTTGAAGGTTGGTGACCAGGTGAATGCCGAAGTTGATCGACAGCTTCGTGATGCAACCCGGCTTAATCACTCAGCGACACACCTGCTCCACGCTGCTCTAAAAGTGGTACTCGGAGAACATGTGAATCAGCGAGGTTCGCTGGTTGACGCAGATCGATTGCGTTTCGACTTCTCTCACTTCGAGCCTGTCACCAAATCAGAACTGAAGACCATAGAGCGACTCGTGAATGAACAGATCAGAGGTAACTCTGAGATCGAAACGGAAATTATGGCGCTGGAAGATGCTCGAGAGAAAGGCGCGATGGCGCTCTTTGGCGAAAAATACTCTGAAGAAGTTCGAGTCCTTACCATGGGAGGCGGGTTCTCAATCGAACTTTGCGGCGGCACCCACGCGAGTCGCAGCGGCGATATTGGATTGCTTCGAATAACCGCAGAGACGGGTATTGCTTCCGGTGTACGACGAATTGAAGGCGTAACCGGTGCTCGGGCGATTGAGCAAATCGAATCAACCGACGAGATGGTAAGTGAGGCGATGGGTTTGGTCAGGGCAGACCGCGGCAACCTGGTTGAAAAACTGTCTTCTTTAGTGGCGCAAAACAAGAAGCTAGAAAAAGAAGTGTCTGGCCTCAATATGAAATTGGCCAGCGGTGGCGGCAAGGATCTGGCTGAAGGAGCGGTCACCATTCAGGGTGTTAAAGTCGTGGTTCATTTATTGGACGGCGGTGATTCCAAGACATTGCCTGATGCGATGGATCGCATCAAAAACAAACTGGGTTCCGGCGTTGTGCTGCTTGCAGCTGTCAGTGATGGCAAGGTGGCGCTGATTGCTGGCGTGACCAGAGATCTGACTGACAAAATAAATGCGGGCAAGCTGGTTAACCACGTGGCGACCCAGGTCGGCGGAAAAGGTGGTGGTCGACCGGATATGGCAAGAGCAGGTGGAACAGATGTCGATGCTGTGCCAGCCGCGCTAGATTCAGTGTCTGGCTATTTGGCTGATCTTTTGTCCTAATACTATGCGCAGTGATTAGGCCCCGCTGGCTTTAGTTTGGTGGCGCGATCCTGTTTAATTGCAGCGTTTTTCAAATTCACTCAACTGTTCAGGCATTTTCATGTCTCTTTTGGTTCAAAAATTTGGTGGCACTTCTGTAGCCTCCGTCGAACATATTCATAATGTCGCTAAAAAGGTCATCGCTAGCCGTGCGGCTGGTCATCAGGTGGTGGTCGTGGTTTCTGCTATGGGCCATGAAACCGATCGCTTAGATGATCTTGCGAGGGCTGTAAGCGCTGATACTGAACTCGTGCGGCGGGAAATCGATGTGCTGCTATCAACTGGAGAGCAGGTGACCACTGCGCTCTTAGCAATGACCTTGATAAAGGCTGGCTGTGAGTCGCGAAGTTATACGGGTGGACAAGTTAAAATTCTCACCGATAGTGCCCACAATAAAGCCCGCATTTTGGATATCGATGTCGAAAAACTACAAGCTGAAATTGCTGCCGGTGTTGTACCCGTCGTGGCGGGTTTTCAAGGTGTTGATGGGTCCGGCAATATTACGACCCTGGGTCGTGGTGGCTCCGACACAACCGCCGTTGCATTGGCCGCGGTTCTGCAGGCTGACGAATGTCAGATTTATACTGATGTAGAAGGCGTTTTTACCACTGACCCGCGGGTTGTGAGCGGAGCGCGATGTTTGGAACGCGTCACTTTCGAAGAAATGCTGGAATTAGCTAGCCTAGGCTCCAAGGTTTTGCATTCAAGGGCTGTGGAATTTGCCAGTAAGTATAGAATCCCCATTCGTGTGCTGTCGACGTTTTCTGATGCGCCCGGCACACTGATCACCAGCGAGGACAAAGACGTCATGGAACAACCTATTATCTCCGGTATTGCCTTTACCCGCGATGAAGCGAAACTCACCGTGTTGGGCGTCAAAGACATCCCTGGTATCGCGTCTCGTATTCTTGGCCCAATCAGTGACGCCAACATCGAAGTGGATATGATCGTCCAGAATGTTGCCGCTGATAACACCACTGACTTTACTTTCACGGTCCGCCGGGAAGACTACGAGTCAGCGACCAAAATTCTGAACCGTGTGGTGGCAGACATTGATGCAAGAGAAGTATCCGGCGATAACAAGATAGCCAAGTTATCCTTGGTCGGTGTCGGGATGCGGTCTCACGCCGGGGTTGCAAGCTTGATGTTTCGCACCTTGTCGGAGGAATCGATTAATATTCAGATGATCTCAACCTCTGAAATCAAGATTTCTGTCGTGATTGCAGAAAAATATCTAGAGCTCGCTGCTCGAGCATTACATGCAGCCTTCGAATTAGACGTCGAACCGACAGAAGTTTGAAGGATATTCAGCTGTCTTGAAGCCCTTCATTGACAGCTTATGGGTCTCTATACGTCTGTGTTGAAATTCACCGAACATCCTTGTCGTCCATAGTTAACGGCTTATCCAGTAACCGTGACTTCCCTTAACAGGTTGAAGTAGCCCCGCTGGAATATCACA
>JBLHQQ010000268.1:0-4616 GCA_047625245.1 Candidatus Azotimanducaceae bacterium | reverse complement strand
CCCTCATCCTTAGTGGCTCCAAAGACGGGACAGCCCGGATTTGGGACACGGATACGGGTAAGGAAGTAACGCCGCACCTCGCCCATTCTGATGCTGTAAACGAAGCCAGCTTCAGCCCGGATGGGAAGCGAATGGTTACTGCTCTAGGCGACGGGACAGCAAAGATGTGGGAGGTAGAAACTGGCATTGGATTACGCAGCTTCGATCGACATGCAGATTTTGTACACAGCGCCAGATTTAGCCCGGACGGTAAGCGTGTCGTTACCGCCTCTGAAGACAAGACGGCAAGGATCTGGGACGCCACAACCAGCCAGGTGCTGTGTTCCCTGGAGGGGCATCGAAAGGCGGTTGAAGGTGCCAGTTTTAGTCCAGATGGGACTCGCGTAGTCACGGCTTCTGAGGACAAAACGGCGCGGATCTGGGACGCTAAAACCTGCGAGGTTATCCACGTTCTTAATAATCATGTTGGTCCGGTAAACGACGCTAGTTTTAGCCCGGACGGTAAGCGTATCGTGACCGCCTCTCAAGACAAAACCGCGCAGATCTGGGACCTGGAGACACGAAAAGTGATTGTCCTCGAGGGTCACAGGGATAGCGTGTGGAGAGCTGAATTCAGTCTCGACGGGGAGCGAATCGTGACGGCCTCACAAGACAAGACGGCCCGGGTCTGGGATGCGGTGACGGGTGACATCATCAAAGTTTTACAGGGTCATGCTGCCGAGTTGAATAGCGCCGCATTCAGCGCCGACGAAAAATGGATAGTCACCGCCTCAGCTGACAATACAGTCCGAGTCTGGGACGCAGTGACATTGGAAAGACGAGAGCTAATCGATAACAGTCGGCGAGATATCCATCGCTGCCTCACGTTGGAGCAGCGCAAGCAGTTCTTCCTCGTACTGGAACCGACTCTCTGGTGCATAGAAAAAGGTAAGTGGCCCTACCAAACCAAAGAGTGGAGGGATTGGCTCGCAGATAAGAAAGCAGGGAGAGAAACGGAGATGCCTGTGCCGCAGGTTTCTTTCGGTGACGACGAGGACAGGCTTGATACAAAAACACCATTCCCAAGTCAGACACTTTCAGATGAGGACTAAATCGAAACCCTAATCAATCAGGAGAAGCCGAGTTAATATCACGCCTGGTGGAAACCAGAATCGTTCATAACCTGCCAGCTGTAGCTCACTCATAGAATTTCGAGACGGTGAATACTTCGCGGTCAAGTAGCAAACAACAACAAAAAAGGAAAATCAATTATGACTACGAAAATGAAGAATTCCGGCGACGAGGAAAAAAACCAAATACGCACCGAGTGGCTTTTTGTGCAAACTGCCAGCAGCGCCGAACTCGTTCCTCAGGCTAAGCAAGACGCATATACCCTGATTCTACGGGGCGTGGAATGGACGATTCTCTTCTCGGATCGACCAATGCGTAAGTCCGGGCATGAGTCAAACGAGCAGTTCGTGAAGAGCTGGACAATAGGGGAAAATAGCTTTGCCTCAAATCCTCCTAACGCCGAGCTTGTGCTCTTCAACCTGGGAAAGGATCCGTCAGCGGTAACGCTTGAATTGACGGACCCACAGTGGAATACGGAGCGCCCAAACAGACTGAGCTACACAGCGACGATCGTCGGAGAAGGAGCGATACCGATTGTTGCAGACGGCACCGCCGCAGCACTCTTTATAGATACCGGGTCAGAGATTCCCGTTCGTGTAAAAAAAAGAATTAAGCTTTTGTACGATAATGAACATAAAAGTGCAGGGGAGATCGCAACTATGTTACACCTCGACGTAGATACTGTAGAGAAAGTGATCTATGGCTAGCGCCCGGCAGGTTTTCGCGGGTGACTTCGATGACGTTGGTGGTTCGGTCCGAACTGGTAGATCCGACCTGTTGAAAAGCAGTTGTCGAACCAACCGATAGTACGAGAATGGTTCCAGGCCCTCTCGAGCAATTTGCTTAATTCGTAGACCTATCGGTTCCGGCATGCGCGAATCAACCGTGGCCCTGAAATGAGTGGGCCTTTAGGATTAGATTGAGATCAATCTCCGCTGGACTATCGATCATTTGCGATGTGAATGAGAGAACATTAGTAATTAATGTGTACTACCTTTGTTCTGCTACAGATTTCCCAACCCTTTAATAATCAGGCTGGCCATCTGTAGCGGGTCGCGGGTATGAAATAATAATTTATGCTCCTCCTCCGTGAGCAGGCTATTGATACCCGACATGCCTTTATGGCGAAACAGGGCAATCATTTCATCATAATCCTGCCAGTTATCACCACGTTCTTCATAGAGTGCTCGCATGGCGTCGGCATGGGGCGCTTTGCGCTGATAGTCCCAACTCATTTCCGGTCGATCTTTGCCTTCCAGAATATCGACCACCATTGCGGCGACACCGCCAAAACCACCTAGCAGGAAGACCGGTTGACCAGATTCAACAGACATGATGATCTCCTCAAGTACGCCGGGGATGCGGCTGGCATACCATCGTTCTGTTTGGCTACCATCGACGGCTGTTTTTATGGTTGGCCCAAAACTGCCTCCTAAAACAATCCGCGCCACTGTTTCTGCTGTTTCTAGCTTGCGCATAGCATTCATGCCGCGCGCCCAGGCGTATCGATGAATGGCAGATTGGTCGGCTGAAAAGAAATCAGGTTGTTCGCTAAAATCCGTATGCAACGACTCATCTATATCAAGCGGCCGGGCAACAGGTTTTAACTTTGCCTTGTATTTATAATCTGCGCGTTGTGTCTTCGAGAGCGGAATCGGCCAGCCAACGTAATTGACAATGCGCTCTACCGGATCAATGTCCGCCAGTTGATTATGAGCGCGCACCAGCTCGGTTAGCTTTTCGGTATACCCCTGTGACCCCAGGTGACCCCCATAAACCAGCGTCGCACCCTGTATTAATAGATAACGGCTGAGTTCTAACATCGCTGAATCCAGATGCAATTTATCTACACCATAGAGATGACAATCGGTGCTTTCTGACATCGAAAGTGCGACAGCTTTAGCTTTTAAAACTTTTGAACTAGTCAGGCGCTCCAACGGTGTCGTTACCGTAACGCCGGTTTTACGTAACATATCAACTTCTTCTTTACCCAGCGGTGGCTCCGGGTAAAGTACAGTGGCTGTGGCCGGTAACCCCACGATAGTGGCCAGTTCTGGGGGCAGGGTGAAAACCATATCATCGGGTTGTTGCCATTGGTGTAATAAGCGATAGGTATGAAGGTTACGTAAGGTCTCTTTCAAAATAAGATCAATAGCAGCCTGTGGGTCATTGTCCCAGCGCATAACTGGTAAGTTTCCGAGATAAGGGAAACTGCGCATCTCGGTATGGTGCAGGGCATTTATTACCACTACCGGGCGCTGTTTTTCCTTCGCCAGCAGAATTTCCTTCCGGCACCACTCGCGGCTCGCGTAATTATCGGTCAATACACAAAGTAACGAAGAGTCCTCAACCCCTTCGGCTATTTTTTGGGTAAACGCAGATCCAGCCGGTATATCCCCTGAATCAAACCAGGCATCAATGGGTTGATCAATCTTGAGATGGTCTTTCAGTTGCTGAACAACTCTGGGCTCCTGATTTATATCCATCTTGGTGTGACTGATAAATAATTTGGTAGGTGCTTCGGGCGACTTACCACCGGCATCATCGCCATGAATGTACCGACACAGTTCAATAATAATGCGCCGAACGATAAATGCGACACGGGTGGCTTCTGGTTCGGCAAAAGCGGGCACGAAATTAACGGTCCCCAGGCGTTCTGGTGACAATGGCCAGGCGTCTTCGGTCAACTGAACTGGAACGCAACGATGTTTGGTGCCATCACAGGCTTCCCAAAGTTCGGCGATAAAATTACACCATTCTTCTGCAAGATTCATGTCCGTATCGGCGAGTGGTATGACAAAACTTTGCTCAGCCAGATCGAGCTGCTGATCAGCGGGGGGTAAATACTCGCTATTCTCTTTGCAAAATATGGTCGGAATGCGTAATCCCTGCACTACTGAATCGACGTTTAATGCCGCATGGATGTGTTTTGCCAATTCACGCGCAGAGGCAGATTCGGGGTGAAATACTAGATGGACAAGCAACGGCGCCTTTCTAATATTATCGGTGTCTAACATCAGTTTTAATCCATCATGAATTGGCAATATGTCCCCTGAAAACAGGAGAATAATCGGTAAAACGAAATATTAACCCATCTGGATTCAACCTGTCCTTTAAAAAGTGTGAGACAACCCGGCCTAATGCAATAAACCGAAGAAGTGTCCGGTTCTATTAGACCAGAACAGTTCAAGCATTTGATGAGATTCGTCATATGTTCGCTTTAGATTGTGTCGATTTAAGCTGTGCGGGTGATCTGGAAGAGGTAGAGATAGATCTCGGATTTCGTACTCAACGTTCAACACCCAAACCGACCTTTGTTGAAATGCAGGGTTATGAAAATCCACTTGAGCCTTTCAATATTGAGCTCAATGATGAAGAGAGTGCTTTTTTTCAAGTAGTAGAAAATTGCCTACTGCGTTATGGCAGTGATGACTCCATTCTAGATATTTCAGAACTAGACGGTTTTTTTGCCGCACTTGCCTGTGCACCGATTACTATCATGCCAT
>JBLHQQ010000267.1:0-4619 GCA_047625245.1 Candidatus Azotimanducaceae bacterium | reverse complement strand
GGTTGGATTTTCCGCTCGCGTTGTCGCCGGTGATGACATTCAAATTTCCGAAGGGAATCGCCAGGTTGAGTAGCGATCTATAGTTGCCGATAGCGAGGGTGTTAATCATCGAGCCGCTGTCTGTATGACGTTTGGATTTTCATGGGTGGTGCCCATCTAGGCGTCTCGCTTTCGTGTGAATTCGACGATATTGATGATTTGACTAAACTCAAAAATATCAGATTCGCTTCCATCCATGTCGTATCCGCATAGTCTTGCGACCGCTTTCATGGATTTTGGATGGGTGTTGGCATACTGGATCAAGAGCGTTCGCGCTTCCTGACTCGACACAACTCGAGCTTCCGCATCAAACTTTGAATGTTTGAGTCTGATGTGGACGCTATTGTCGGCCAGAATATTTTTGAACCACTGGGACTTTTCACCGAACCCTGAGGCGACAAAGACTGTGGAATTTTCCTTGTCGTGATGAATCACTTCAAGCACCGTTTCGTTTTGTCTACCTGACCGTCGTCCTCGGTGTTTTAAGAGTAGAAATCGTTCACCTAACAGCCCGCCGAGGCCGATGCGATAAAGGTAAATGGGTGCACGAAATAGTTTTAGTTTGATGCCAGATGGTGGTGCTGGATTGCCTAATTTAGTGAGCAAAAGTTCTCCCGACGGTTCTGATTATCGTGGCTCAATGGGTGTATCCAGGCCTAATGCACTCTCCACCAACTCCGCTCCATGAAGGCACATATAATCGCTGAAACGAGGGCCGGTCAGTAGCACGCCGACCGGAAGGTTATCGACCATACCAGCCGGTACGCAGGCGGAAGGTAATCCCAGGGCGTTGCCAGGCATAATGCACCTGGCTTGATTCATCGTTTCAACAGCGCGACCGGCCTGCTCGATATCCCAGCCGACCTTGAAAGGAAGTTGGGTCCAGGTTGGCGATAAAAGAATGTCATGGTCACCAAAAAAGGCCGCCCACTGTCTAGAGATCGTCATGCGTGTAATGAGCCAGGTGCCGTATTCTTCCACGGTTGGGATGCCACGACCATTGCGAAAATCATCTAGAAAGGTCATTGCATCAGCGGAAAGCATTGGTCCAAGTAGCGGCAAGGTCAGAGAAACATCGTTATCAAGCAATCGTGTCCATAGCTCCATGACCTCTTCAAAACTCGGCGGCATAGCCTCGGTCACAATACAACCAGCCGCCTCTAGGGCAGCAGCTGCCGCGCGCGTCACATCTGCGATCCGGGAATCGGTTTCTCCACCGGGGGGTTCTGCCATTAAGGCGACTCGCAGTGGTTTAGGCACTGCAGTGAGTTCTGCACTCATACTATTCGGGTCCCGTGGGTGATGACCACGGATTAGGTTAAGGCCCAGTCGAACGTCAGCAACCCGTCTTGCCATCGGTCCGTCGCTCAACATCAATTGAAAACTGATGGGCTCATCTTCAGAAGGGATTGTCACCACATGGGGCACAATGCCCTGTGTGGGTTTGATTGATGTCACACCACAACAGTTGGCTGGGTTTCGAAGCGACCCACCAATATCGTTACCTAGTCCTATCGGCGACATTCCGGTTGCAAGTGCGACGGCTTCACCGCCCGATGATCCACCGGTTGTCCGGTCTGCATTCCAGGGATTTATGGTTGGACCTCGAAGCGCGTTGTCAGTATGTAAGCGTAAACCCATTTCTGGTAAGTTCGTGCGACCAATAGGAATGGCGCCTGCTGCGAGCATTCGATCTACGATCGGGGAGTTGAGTGCAGGAAACGCTTCTGCGAGTGCCGGGACTCCCTGGGTTGTTGCGGTACCAAGGCAGTCGATGTTTTCCTTAATGGTCATTGGCACGCCAGCCAGTGGGCCGAGTTGCTGCCCTGCAGAAAGTGCACGGTCCACTTCTTCCGCAGCTTCTAAGGCAGTCTCAGCCATTACGACGACAACCGAATTAAGGGCTGGATTAACGTCTGCAATCCGCGCCAGATGTTCAGTTGTGACCGCTTTTGCTGAGAAGTCACCTTTGGAGATACCTCGGGCCATTTCAATTGCGCTCAGCTGCCATAGATTTTTCATCAGTATCCTTCGATGTTTTTTGCGATTGGATTGCTCAAGAATTGCACGGGTAGAACCCTGATAACAAGCGCTTATGGTGCTAGCATCGGAGAGTGAGAGCTTTATTCTGATTCTGATTCTGGTTGTGGTGCATAATAATGATCAACGGCGTGGGCGAAGGCTTCCGTGAGCAATCGATTTGCAGCCTTGCTAACTTTTGCGTCAGGCACCACCGTTTCAAAGGCATGAAAACAGCCTTCAAATAGTTCGAATTGAACTGGAACTCCGGCCTTCTTGAGGTTTTCCACAAACTCAATTGTTTCGTCTCTAAAGGGCTCGAGATCACCGACGAAGGTCACTGCCGGTGGCAAGTTTGAGTAATCGGTGGTCCGTGAAGGCGCGGCATAATTCGGAATCGCGAGTCCTTTCTGCTGGTAGTCTTTCAAGTAGAGGCCCCAACCTATCTCGTTAGCCTTGGAATTCCAAACAGGTGCTGTGTTACTGACCGCGGACTCGTTCGTCATTCGATCATCAATCATTGGATAAAGCGGCATTTGAAAAGCAACCTTAACCTCATTTTGGTCTCGTGCGTACAAACAGGTTGCAGCGGTCAAGCCACCACCGGCACTGTGACCACCGATCATGATCTGATCGCTTCGTATGCCAAGCTTCTCTGCATTGTTCTTCATCCATAACAACGTATCGTAAGCATCTTCTAAAGCTGCAGGGTAGGGCGCGTCTACAGACTTTCGATAGTCAGGCGCGACAACGACGCAGTTTCTGGTTTTGATAAACATTTCGATCTGTGCGTGTGCCATTTCAGGAACACCCATTAAGTAACCACCGCCATGCAAATAGAGCAAGCCAGGCAAATTCCCTTCGCTGCGTTTGGGTCTATAAGTGCGGACTCTGATTTCTGAGTTTGCCTTTTTTCGCTGAACCAAGACTTCGTCGCATTGCAGCTCGTCGATGTCGGTGCCCTTTTGACGGTCCATGAAAAAATGCATGAGTTTAAAGGCACGGCGGGACGCAGGCATAAGACTGAGGAAAAACCCAGCAACTCGCAGCTCTTTATCGATCATCTATTGTCCCTTGCTTGATATCATTGCCTGATCAGTATGCCTTCTAATATTATTTTGTTCGAGCATCCTAAAATTTCTTTATCAATAATCCGACGATCATCAACATGCGAAGGTAAATTTTTTCAAAAAAGTAGATGGAGAAGTTTTCCACTTTTGGGAAACCGAAATTCCCGACAATGACATGGATATTGTGTGGGCCTATTGGAATCTGATGGATCTCACGCCAGCGGGTCAGCCAGATCGACCTAATCCACCGCAGGACTATAGATCTCAATTTACAGAGGAAAACTACTCTGAACCGCAACGAAGCCGCTGATATAAAACACTAGCAGCCTCACTCCAGGGTTTGCTGCGCTTTCGCGCAATGCATCAATAGACCTAACAAGTGAACTTACTTCCGCCCAACCCAGAATATAAAGCTGTTTGTGAACTCATTGACTGAGCCGACAATGAGTTTTGGCAGGCGGCACTCAAACACACCTCGAAGCGACACAAACTACCCATCCCTGGCTGGGAAAGAATTAGGCACGGAGGAAACGCACTCTTCAAGCCAAATAAACTCGTAATCAAACTGGTACCACCTAACTGGGCGCGACAAGGCAATGCTGAAATAGAGTCACTTAAAAACCTGCCTAACGAGTTGGTCTTCCTGACAATCTGATCGATCAAGTCATGCCTTTTTTGCGCAATACCGAAGAGTACTTTGACGATAATGCCACCATGTTAATCCATATGGATCTAAACCCCTTGAACCTCAAGGTGAAGCCAGAAAAACAGGAGTATAGGTTCGCGCTCTTAGTCCAGAACAACGCTGCTTGAGCTGTGCAATGCAGTGAAGGATGCGAGCCGTCATCAAATAACCTGTCGCACCGGCGATAAGCACATGGGGTGGATTACCCCCAACGTGGGGCTGTTTTTTGTTGCCATGAGTGTTGCAGGACATTTACTCTATAACACGTAGTGTGTTCTGGCTGGTTTCTGAGGTGTTTTTAGGCCTCACGGAACGGATTCTTGTTTTATCGAGAAAAATAACGCCGTTGGATTGTCACCTGTGGGATAAGATCAGACCCATAGACGGTTTCAGCTCCAGCAGCTGATCCAGGTGCTGTCAGATCACCAACAGCAGCGCCGAGCTTAGTTCATTGACCATATCGCACGGCTCGGTCGTGCGCAGACAGCAATCAATTTAGAGCAATAGGGCGGAGACAATATGTCAGTTCAACAAGAGAAAAACCCTGCACCCGAAGTCACCTTCGAAGGTAACTACTTTCTTGAAGGCAATTATGGACCCGTAAAGGACGAACACATCGCGACAGATCTGCAGGTCATTGGTGAAATCCCGGCTGACCTTAAAGGTCACTATCTGCGCGTAGGTCCAAACCCAGTCTATGTTTCAAATGTTGAAAAATACCATTGGTTTGACGGCGACGGCATGGTGCACTCGGTGCAATTCAAGGATGGCGCAGTCACCTATCGCAATCGTTTTGTTGAGACAGA
>JBLHQQ010000266.1:0-4622 GCA_047625245.1 Candidatus Azotimanducaceae bacterium | reverse complement strand
CGACCTTCAGAAAGCAGGATAATGTAATCCTTTCGGTCGTCGCTCCGATAAATCTTATCTACCTGGGGTTTAATTTCTTCCCACTTCCAGTTGTCGCGCATAAATTTCGTGTCAATTTCTGTATCGAAGTGACCGATATTGCAGACTACGGCATTGCTGCTAACAGTACGCAACAGGTTCTCATCACATACGTTAACGTTGCCGGTACAGGTGACAATGATATCGATTTTGCCCATCAGGTCTGTATCGATGTCGGCAAGTTTGCCGGTGTTAGCGCCGTTCTTATATGGAGAAACCACTTCATAGCCATCCATGCAGGCTTGCATGGCGCAGATAGGGTCTATCTCAGTAACGCGAACAATCATGCCTTCTTGACGTAAGCTGGCTGCAGAGCCTTTACCAACATCTCCGTAGCCGATGACCAGGGCATTTTTACCTGCCATCAACATGTCTGTGCCACGCTTAATTGCATCATTCAGACTGTGGCGGCAGCCGTACTTGTTGTCATTCTTAGATTTGGTGACAGAGTCATTAACGTTGATCGCTGGAACTTTTAACTCACCCGCTGCCATCATCTCGTAGAGGCGGTGAACACCGGTTGTGGTCTCTTCTGTGATGCCGTGAATCTTATCTAGCATCTCTGGATATTTATTATGGATCATTTCAGTCAGGTCACCACCATCGTCGAGAATCATGTTGGCATCCCAGGGTTTACCGTTCTCAAGAATAGTCTGTTCGATGCACCAGAGGAATTCTTCGTCCGTTTCACCTTTCCAGGCAAACGTCGGTATCCCTTTGTCAGCCATTGCGGCGGCAGCATGATCTTGAGTTGAGAATATGTTGCATGAGGACCAGCGAATTTCAGCACCGAGAGCGATGAGCGTATCCATCAAAACAGCGGTCTGGATGGTCATGTGGATACAACCAATGATCTTAGCTCCAGAGAGAGGTTGTTCGGCGTCATACTTTTCTCGTAGCGCCATTAGTGCTGGCATTTCAGCTTCTGCCAATTCAATTTCAGCATGGCCGAACTTGGCCAGGCTGATATCGGCAACTTTATAGTCTTCACTCATGTTGGGTTTTCCTCTCGTTAAATGAGTTTGTGTGGGGAACGTCGAAGTCGAAGTTCGTTATGGTTTGTGGAACATTTTGAGCTGCACCTGGAAGCCATTTTTTAAGCCCAGATATGCGCTTTGACCGACACTAAATCTTGCCTCGGTGGCCCAGCTTTCAAGATCTGCTGACTCGAACCCTAACCACAGATCACCGCAGACATCGCGGGTCCAATCTTGACTGTGGGGACAGAGGTCCAGGATGAACAAACGGCCTTTAGCATTGAGTTTGTCAAAGGCAGCCTTAAAAAACCCTGCCGGTGATGCGATGTGGTGTAAAACCATGTTGACGACAATTAGATCGGCTACTTCATTGTCGAGGTCGGACAGCTCACCTTTTGTGAAGGTTGCTGAGTTGGCCTTTTTGCCAAGATTCTGTTTCGCTTTTGCGAGCATTTCCTCAGAACTATCGATGGCAGTGACCCGAGTAAAAGCTTCCAGCAGCGTGGCCAGCAGTGGAGATTCTCCCGGTCCAACTTCTACCACACTGGTGCCCTTGGACAGTGATTCGTTGTTTAGCAAATCCTGTAGACAACCAGCATAATGAGAAAATTCAGCAATGAGGTCCTGGTTTTCTTTGAGGCGGCCCGCATTTTTGTCGAAGAAAGCCTTTGAACTGAGCTCACGGTCCCGATGCACTTCAATCGCCCGTTCGGATATCTCGAACGAAATTGGAACCGAGTCAATCGCAATGAATAAAGCCCGCAACAACCCAGATTCTGGTTCGGTGCTCGGAATGAGGGCGCGACGATAGAAGATTGAATTTCCTTCCCGGCGCGTTGATACCAGACTTGCCGTCGAAAGAATCTTTAGGTGGTGGCTCATCGCAGACTGAGCGATGTTAAATACGTGGCATAACTCCATAACGCCAAATGACTCGACTCTAAGCACTCGAAGGATATCGAGGCGTAGTGCGTCAGCAGATGCCTTGAAAAACATCAGCAGTTGGTCCGTCTGACCGGTCTGAGTGATTTGATTCATCCTTGTTAAATCTAAGCTATATCAATAATTTTCGATATTGTACGCGATAGCAAATCTATATCAACATTTTTAGATATTGAAGTTGGGTTGGGTTGGTTATACTGAGGCACACTTGAACTGTAATTAGATTTGAGCCATGAGTGAAAATGCAATCAGCCAAATGCAAATGCTCTATAACCCAGAGGAAGATCGTGTTCTGTTCCGGGTCAACAGTACGAAAGGCAAACAATTTCGTCTGTGGCTGACCCGTCGCTGTATCTTGCTCTTGATGGACATGTTGAAGAAACACATGGATGCGGACCCTGACGTGAGTATCCAGGCAACCCCGGAGGCGAAGCAGGCCATCCAGTCCTTCAAACGAGAAAAGGCGATGCAAGGCGCTAATTTTCAGGAAAAATTTAAGGAGGAAGCAGAAGAAACGCCCATGGGAGATATCGTGCCACTCGCCTATCGATTGAACTATCGACTGGCGGGAGACGTCATGCACCTTGGGATTGAACCAAAGAGCGGCCAAGGAATTAACCTTACGATGAACCGAGATATCAACTCATCCTTAACGCGGCTTATCATAGCCGCTGCCCAAAAAGCAGATTGGCAACTTGCGATTTCGACTGAAAATCCTCCAAATAAGCCCGTTGTCATCAATTAGACGTCATTTTACCCGTTATAAATCAAGCATATGAGTCATTCCATATTGCCTCCATAGTCTTTTCATATTCAATCTCTACACTGGTAGAGTTAACAAGGCAATAGAGCCTATCCATTGCTAGTTAGTGCTCCATTAAGTCCTAACCACTCCCCCAAAACCGTTAGGGCTTTTTTTTGTCTTTTTTTCGTCTTTTTGGATTTCTATTTCTGCGCTAAATGGCAGTTGTTAGCCTGCAGCGTGAGCGTGGTTTGCGTGGGGATGGTAACGGGGCAGTGTGACACGAATCGTGACGCCTTTGCCGTTCGTGAGATTAGTGGCGTTGACGTTACCGCGATGGTGTTCGGCAATGACTCGAACGACGTATAAGCCCATGCCAAAGTGTAGGCGATTGTCGGGGTTACTTTCTCGAACGGACACCATCGAATCAAAAACATTCTCAATCATGTCTCTGGGTATCGATGGTCCTTCATTGGTCACAAAAAGGGTCAGGCTTTGATTGTCGGTCGTCAGGCCAACAGTGATGGTACTGCCCTCGGGGGAAAAATCGACCGCATTGTCGACGAGCTTATCTAATAGTTGTTCTATTCGATAGTCAGACACCTTGCTTAGGACCTCCCGCTGAGTGCCTCGATACTCGAATTGGCGGTTAGGTTGAGCGACCCGGCTATTGTTCAAATAGCTTTCCACCAGTTTGTGTAAATCAATGATCTCGAGCTCTTCTGATGCAAGGGCATCTTCCAGATTGGCCGCATCTGCAAGGTTCTGCACGATCATGCCAATTCGAATCACACCTCGTTTGGCGCTTTCTAGATACTTACTACGAGCTTGCTCCGAGGTTTCTGATTCGAGGTTCTGTAAGGAAGTACTTAGAGTGTTGAGTGGATTGTTGATTTCGTGACGAAGGGTCCTTGGCATGTTCTCGAGGAATTGATTGTGCTGATGCAGTTTTGCCAGCATGCCCGAGATACTCCGTGCCAGATCGCCGATTTCGTCCCCGGCCTGGGTTTCGCTTTTCAGTTGATTAGTCTGCAATCGACCGTAAATGTCGATAGCGTTAGTGGCCTCTGCGCCCAACTTTCGAATGCGGCGTGCCAACCTAACGGAGAAGGCTAAAATGAGCACCACGAATATAATGAGAGAGAGCACGGAAAAGTTTACGATTCGTTGAAGGGCATCCTGCCTGAGTTGTTGGATTCGATTAGTATTTTGTTTCAGCACCACAGTACCGATGACTTCGTCTTCATTAATGATTGGGTGAGCGGCAATAATGACTTCCCCCTCCTTCCCGGAGTAGCGCCTTTGGTAGCTGGGTTTGCCCGCTAAGCTATCGAGAATGACTTGGTCCTCCGACTCGGAGTTTGTGGTTTTGCGCAGTCGAATATCCATTTGAGCGTAGAAGGTACTGACGACCTTATCGAAGAAGTTTACCCATCGATCAACTAGGCCAGTATCGTTAGGTACAGCTTCTAGACCTCGTGTCTGATAGCTGCCAACTTCGGCTCGTACTCTTCTTTGTGCGTCGATGACCTGAATATTGGCGCCAGAATAACCGAGCCCCTCGACAATTCGAAGAACCTCCGGAGACTTCAGAAGCACTAAACCAAAGGCCTCCCGACCAGCAGAAGGTAGAGTGCCAATAATCGATTCAATGACTCGAGTATCGGGTTTGTCTACATCAACAACCGCAAGACCGAAGTGTTTTGTAGAGCCGAGCAATTCCAGCGGAATTCTGAACTCTATCGCGTAGCCATCGTCAGTTTGGGTCATAAAGCCCTGGACCCGGTTCTCCGCAACGCCTTGCAGAGCGTACCGCCAATCAGGATCCATCATGTATGCGGTGGTGACACCGGGTTCAGTCATGGTGACGACCATTTTATTGA
>JBLHQQ010000265.1:0-4664 GCA_047625245.1 Candidatus Azotimanducaceae bacterium | reverse complement strand
CATCCTTTTCGCCGACGTACTGTTTGGCCTGATTTTCCATTGAGTGCTCGGATCGACCACTGCCGCCGAGGCCCATGCCAGAAATCATGCTGCGCTCGTGCTGAAGCAAACGTTTTGCAATGCTCCACCCTTCATTGAGCTGGCCGACAAGGTTTTCCCTTGGCACTTTGACGTCGTCAAAAAACGTTTCACAAAAAGGTGATGAGCCGCTGATTAATTTGATCGGCTTGGTTGTAATCCCTTTGGAAGTCATGTCGAAGAGGATAAAACTGACGCCGTTGTGTTTGGGTACCTTGAAATCAGTCCTGACCAGACAGAAAATCCAGTCGGCTTGGTCTGCATATGAAGTCCAAATCTTCGAGCCGTTGATCACGTAGTCATCGCCATCTAGCACGGCTTTGGTTTGTAGGCTGGCAAGGTCGGAGCCCGACCCAGGTTCGCTATAACCCTGGCACCAACGAACCTGTCCTTTTACGATCTTGGGAATGTGGGTTTTCTTCTGCTCTTCAGTGGCGGTTTCAAGTAGAACAGGTCCTAGCATGCTGATACCGAAGGAGGTGAGAGCAGGGCGTGCGTGGATGCGGCGCATTTCATCTTGAAGAATCATATTTTCTTCTTTGCTGAGTCCGCCGCCGCCATATTCTTTTGGCCAGGTTGGGCAGGTCCATCCTTGTTCGCCCATGCGTTCTAACCAGAGTTTTGCATCAGCATTTGGAAATTCCGGATTGCTGCCGCCCCATACCGTGTCGTTTTCACCCATCGGTGTGCGCATTAAAGGTGGGCAGTTTTCTTCTAACCAGGTTCTGGTTTCAGTACGGAAGGATTCTAAGCTCAAAAGGGTTACTCCTGATTGATTGGCTGATTTGTAACAAAATTGGATCACAAGTTTAGATGGTAACAAATGTGCCTAGGAGCTGACCACGTTGCGGGGCGTGCCTGCAAGAAAGAGACGAATATTGTTTGCGACTTGAAGTATGAGACGTTGCCTTGATTCACTGGCGCCCCATGCACTGTGGGGTGAGATTAATAGGTTTGGCAATCGCGTTGCCGCTTCTATGAGAGGGTCACCGGGGAGGGGTGGTTCGATCGCTAGAACATCTAACGCAGCCCCGGCGATAGTTTTGTTTTCAATGGCTTCGATCAGCGCAAGGGAGTCGATCAGGCCGCCCCTAGCAGTATTGATGAGATAGGCGTTAGGAGACATGAGAGCGAGCGTCTTCCGATTCAACATGGCACCATTTTCTGAGGTGAGAGGGCAATGTAGCGTTAAAAAATCTACCTCTTCTAATAGATCTTCGAAAAGGGTTTGGCCGGGTTTGAGTTCCGATTGTCCTGGACGAGCGGAAACGAGTACACGCATGCCAAAAGCCGCAGCGATACGCCCAACTGCGCTGCCTAGGTCGCCATGCCCGACAATCCCCAGGGCTTTCCCATCAAGTTCGATGATGGGATGATCTAATAGGCTAAATACCTGACTCTGTTGCCACTTTCCAGCCGTTACATCCTGAAAGTAACTTGGTAATCGGGTCGCAAGATTCAGGATTAGGCTCATGGTGTGTTGGGCGACCGAGGCCGTCGAATAGCCTCGGGTGTTGGATACGATAATGCCTGACCGATTTGCGGCATCTAGATCCACAATATTGGTACCAGTTGCCATGATGCCAATAAACTTAAGGTGATTAGCCTCAGTCAGCGCGCTTGAGGAGATAATGGACTTATTGGTGAGCACGATATCTGCCTCTCGGATTCGTTCCGCAACTTGATGCGGCTCAGAGAACCCATAGACCTGCCAATCCTCAAGGACTGCCATAACTGGCTCGAGGGAGGCATCGCCCTGGGTGTCAGCATCCAGTATGACTCCACGCACGTCTTTGTTCTCCAGGTGAGTTAATTTGTCAGTGTGCCAAAGCTATAAGGGCGCGGCCACTAAAATGGAAAAGTTCGACTCACTTAAAAGGCACACCTGAGTGCGGGGGCACGGCTGCGAAGACCGAACGCGTCACGAAATTACTCTTAGTTGCTCCGTGAACGGGTTTTGGGTGCTGGATAAACAAGGAAGTCTGCAGCCTGGACACGATTAAATCCGTACGAGCTCGTGGGATCCTTTGCCGAGGATGGCGTTTATTACAACATGCCGACTCCGCCTGTGCAGGGTACGGATGCGTTAAAGACGTTTATTGCCGTTATTTATTGCCTCCTGGACCAATACCGAGTGGGAGACCATGAGTATTCCGGTGGAGGGTGAGCGGGTTGATCACATAACAGCTAGTGATAAAAAACTAGACCTACCGTGTTTTGGCATGTTTGAAATCGAAGGCGGCTGCTTCACCGCCCCTGCCCCTTATCAGTTTTGTTTAACCTAAATCTGGGAACTGAGTTTTCAACGCTTCGTTCCAGCTTGAAACCTGTTCTGATTGGCTCTCCAGCAACGCGTCAGCATCACCAGAAATCTTAATAGATACTATCTTGTCACCCTGTTCAATTGCATCAACGATAGCCTGATCGTCGCTGCCCGCAACTTCTCCGAAAATAGAGTGAGCGTCGTCCAGATGTGGCGTTGGTGTGTGAGTGACGAAAAACTGACTACCATTTGTACCGGGTCCGGCGTTCGCCATCGACAATTTACCGGGCGCGTTGTGTCGTAAGCTGGCGTCGAATTCGTCTCCGAATTTGTACCCAGGACCTCCAGTTCCAGAACCTTGAGGGCAACCGCCCTGGATCATAAAGTTGGGTATGACGCGGTGAAAGTTCAGGTCATCGTAGTAACCTTTTTGTGAAAGGTTAACGAAGTTAGCAACGGTCATTGGCACTTCATCAGGAAAAAAGTTGACGTTGATGGTGCCTTTTGTAGTTTCGATTTCTGCAGAAATGTTCATTTAGTTTCCGGTTAGTGTTCTTGTTAAAAGTGTAAGAAGTATAAAAAGTGATTAACGAGTGGCTATCGACGAATAGTCGCGCTTATTCTCGCCGAGATAAAGCTGCCGTGGCCGAGCAATTTTGTAAGGCGCGCTGAGCATTTCATTCCAGTGCGTGATCCAGCCAGGCATCCGGCCAAGGGTAAAGATTACGGTGAATAGCTCTGTTGGAATGCCAACGGCTTTCAAAGTAATACCCGAGTAGAAATCAATATTGGGATACAGCTTTCGTTCGATGAAGTATTCGTCTTCGAGGGCGATTTTCTCGAGTTGGCGAGCGACCTTGAGTAGCGGATCTTCTGAGCCGAGTTCATTAAATACAGCTTCACAGCTTTCTTGCATCACGGTTGCTCGAGGATCAAAGTTCTTATAAACCCGGTGGCCGAACCCCATGAGTTTAAAGGGATCGTTTTTGTCTTTGGCCTTGGCCACATACTCTGCGACTCGTGATTCATCACCAATCTCATTCAACATCAGCAACACCGCTTCATTGGCACCACCATGTGCCGGACCCCAGAGGGCCGAGACGCCGGCGGCGATCGCCGCATAGGGGTTACAGTCCGTTGAACCGGCCATTCTTACTGTCGAAGTAGAGGCGTTTTGTTCGTGATCCGCGTGTAGTAAAAATATGCGGTCCATCGCGGCAGCGATGGTTGGACTAACGGTAGATGGCTTGCCTGCTTCACCAAAACACATATTTAAAAAGTTTTCTGCGTAACTAAGCGAGGGATCAGGGTCGACGAAGGCCTCTCCTTTTCCGTGTTTGTAGGCCATTGCTGCAAGTGTTGGGATCATCGCGATAAGACGGTGGGCGGTCTTCATTCGGTCATCGCTATTGGTGATATCGGTTTCTTCGTGATAAAGCGCCGCGAGGCCTGAAATAGCCGATCCGACCATGGCCATTGGGTGGGCACCCTGAGTAAATCCGTTGAAAATTTTCTGAAAGGTTTTGTCGATGTTCTGATTATCTTTGATAGAAGCTTCGAATGCGTCGTATTCCGATTGTGTCGGGAGGTTGCCGTTAAGGAGGAGATAACAGACCTCTAGATGGTTAGATTGCTGTGCTAACTGGTCGATTGGATAACCCCGATATGTCAAGATGCCTGCTTCGCCATCGATGTAAGTCACAGTGGAGTCGCAGCTGGCGGTGCTCAGGAAACCAGGGTCGTAGGTGAAAACCCCTTCTTTAATAAGGCCGCGAACGTCGACTACGTTAGTGCCTTCAGTTGCTTCAAGCACCGGTAACTCAGTGCTGTTACCGTCTATGGTAATGGTTACTTTTTGCGTCATTATTAAACTCCCATGAGACGGACTCACGTTTTGCCACGAACTGGATTGGATTTGCCGGGATCGGCCGGGCGGTTATCATTCCAAAACAGGCTAGTCTTGTAAAGGTTAGTGTTGCTAGCCTTGAGCAGTATTCCTCGTTTGTTATTTATTAGTAAACTAACTATGATAATTCGCCGTACAAGAGGGCGTGGAAAGTCCACGCCTTAAAGCCACACCTTGCTCAGCGGGACTTTTTGTCCCTCTGCTGAACGAACATTGTCGTGTTCGTGGTCCAGTATAGAAGAGCAGACCTAAACGAGAATTTGCTGTGCAAAACGATCATCGCCCCACAAATGTAAACCCGTCAGATTTACTGGCGTTCGCATGGCCAATTACTGCCCTTGCATCGATTATGCATAGAGCTACTGGCGTCATTCTGTTTCTAGGCGTGGCTTTCGCGCTCTACGCGCTGGAGATGTC
>JBLHQQ010000264.1:0-4684 GCA_047625245.1 Candidatus Azotimanducaceae bacterium | reverse complement strand
ATGGATCTACGCCGTCCTGAAATGCAGGAAAAATTGCGTCTGCGATCCAAAGCCACACACTATGTTCGCCGATATTTGGAAGAGCGTGAATTTGTCGACATAGAAACCCCGATTCTAACCAAGGCAACGCCTGAAGGGGCTCGAGACTATCTGGTTCCTAGTCGAACTCATCCTGGTGAATTCTTTGCTTTGCCCCAGTCTCCGCAGCTTTTTAAGCAGTTGCTGATGATGAGTGGCTTTGATCGTTACTACCAGATCGCTAGGTGTTTCCGCGACGAGGACCTTCGAGCAGACCGACAGCCTGAATTTACCCAGATCGATATTGAAACCGCCTTTCTTGAAGAGCAGGACATCATGGATTTGGGAGAAGAGATGATCAGCAAGCTATTTGCAGAACTGATCGATGTCGACCTTGGAGAGTTTCCGGTGATGCCCTATGCGGAGGCGATGTCGACCTACGGCAGTGACAAGCCTGACTTGCGGTTTGGTTTACCCCTGGTGGATCTCGCTGACGTCATGAAGGATGTTGAATTTAAAGTCTTTAGTGCACCTGCCAATGATTCCAGTTCTCGAGTCGTGGCTCTGCGTTTGCCCGAAGGCGGTCGACTGACCCGCAAAATGATCGACGAATACACCAAATTTGTTGGCATCTATGGTGCTAGAGGTCTTGCCTACATTAAGGTTAACGATATTGATGCCGGGATCGAAGGTTTGCAATCGCCGATCCTAAAGTTCTTGCCCGATGATGTAGTCGCTAAGATCCTGGAGCGCGTGGGTGCGGTCAATAAAGACATCATTTTCTTCGGTGCGGATAAAGCCAATGTTGTTAACGATTCCATGGGCGCGCTACGCAACAAGCTGGCTGAAGACCTCAATCTATATGAACGAGAATGGGCGCCAGTGTGGGTAACTGAATTTCCGATGTTTGATGGTAGTGATAAGGACGGCTGGACGGCCACACATCATCCGTTTACGCAACCGGTTGGAGATCTTGATGAGATGGTCAAGAATCCTGGACAGACCTTATCCAGGGCCTACGATATGGTTCTGAACGGTAGTGAATTAGGTGGCGGGTCGATTCGGGTTTGCCAGACGGAGATGCAGAAAAAGATCTTTAACGTTCTAAACCTGTCAGACAATGAAGCTCAAGGAAAATTTGGCTTTCTACTCGATGCCCTGAAATTTGGTGCGCCGCCTCACGGCGGAATTGCCTTTGGTATGGACCGCATCGTGATGTGGTTGACCCATTCGACTGCTATTCGTGACGTCATTGCCTTTCCAAAGACGCAAACTGCGGCTTGTCTACTCACCTCTGCACCGAGTGAAATCGAGGCGTCACAACTCAGAGATCTCAGTATCTCAGTGAATAAACCTGTCAAGAAGGATCAGGAGAGCTAGAACATGGCTGGCCACAGTAAATGGAGCAACATTAAGCATCGCAAAGCTGGCCAGGATGCCAAGCGGGCGAAGGTCTTTACGAAAATCATTCGTGAGCTAACGATTGCGGCACGAGATGGCGGTGGGGTGGTAGAAGATAACCCCTCGCTGCGCACGATTGTCGAGAAAGCCAAGGCATCCCAAATGCCCAAGGATACGATGGAGCGGGCAATTAGCCGCGGCGCCGGAGGAGAAGATGGCGCCGACCTGTCGGAATTCACTTACGAGGGGTATGGTCCCGGTGGAGTAGCACTGCTCGTGGAAACCACGACCGACAACAGGAACCGAATCGTCGCGGAAGTTCGTCATGCCTTTACTCGTGCCGGCGGCAATCTCGGTACGGATGGTTCTGTTGCCTATTTGTTTGACAAAAAAGGCCAAATCAATTTCGAACCTGGCGTTGATGAAGATCGTATTATGGAAGTGTCGATTGAAGCTGGCGCCGAGGATGTCGATAGTCACGATGATGGCTCCGTTGACGTGTTAACCACGCCGGAAGATTTTCATAGCGTAAAGGATGCCCTGGTTGAAGCCGGCCTCGAACCTGCTAATGCTGAGGTTGCGATGATTGCCTCCACCTATTCTCCCCTCGACAAAGATATGGGAGAGAAGGTTATGCGATTAATTGATGCTCTCGAAGACCTCGATGACGTCACCAATGTCTACACCAATGCTGACTTTCCGGATGACATGGAGCTAGATTCCTAGATTGCTGTGATAAACTGCGCTTTTTAGCATTCCTTCATCACTAAGTTCAGGCCAGCCAAATTATGGCAATCATTCTTGGTATCGATCCAGGTTCCCGCGTAACCGGTTATGGTGTGATCGAGACCATTGGACAAAAGCAGCACTACGTTGCGAGTGGTTGCATTCGAACCAACAGCGATTTTGAATTGCCGGACAAGTTGTCGGAAATTTACGCCGGTGTCACCGAGTTGATCGAAACCTATTCGCCAGACGAAACCGCCATTGAAAAGATTTTTATGGCCCGTAGTGCAGAATCAGCGCTCAAGCTTGGTCATGCCAGGGGTGTGGCAATTGTGGCCAGCATCAATTTGAAGGTGCCCATTTTTGAGTACGAAGCTCGAAAGGTAAAACAAGCAGTGGTGGGCACGGGTTCGGCCTCAAAACCCCAGGTACAACATATGGTGCAGACCCTTTTGAAACTACAAGGTAAACCCCAGGCCGATGCGGCTGATGCCCTTGCCATCGCCATTTGCCACATTAACACCCAACTCAATATGGCCAAGATGACCGGTGCAAACCAGTTTCGTCGTGGCCGCCTGGTGCATGTAGATAAATGATTGGACGTATAAGAGGCACGTTGATTGCTAAGGCGGCGACTGAGGTCATGGTGGATGTCGGTGGGGTCGGTTATGAAATCGATATTCCCTTAACCACGTTTTACGGGCTCGGAGAACTTGATTCGACTGTGCTGCTGCATACTCATCTCGTGGTGCGAGAAGATGCCCACTTGTTGTTTGGCTTCGGCACGACCGAAGAGCGAGTACTGTTTCGTACCTTGATCAAGGTGAATGGTGTCGGCCCCAAATTAGCCATCACGATACTCTCAGGCATCGACGCAGGCACCTTCGCCAATGCCGTTCGAAGTAAAGATGTAAAAGCCCTGGTGGCACTGCCGGGGGTTGGCAAAAAAACCGCCGAACGGCTCATTATTGAAATGCAGGATCGACTGCCAGCCCTCGAAGCAAGTTCATCCTCAACCCCCCCTATTAAACCGCTGGATCACCTGGCTGATGCAGAAGCAGCCTTGATCAATCTTGGCTTTAAACCTCAGCAGGCGAGTCGGGCGTTGGCAGGAGTGACAGACGCCTCAGAATCTGTAGAAAACCTCATCAAACAGGCGCTAAAGAATCTTTCCTAACTGCGTGCTTGAAGGATTTATGGCAAACTCTGATTTTATTGAATTGTACACTCTATGATTGAATCTGACCGTCTGGTGAAACCGGAAACCGATAGTATTGAAATCTCTCAGGACTGGGCGATTCGCCCGACGTCCTTTGCTGAGTATCGGGGCCAGGATCCAGTTCGTGATCAAATGCAAATCTTCATTGAGGCTGCCAAAGGTCGCGGCGAATCCCTCGACCACACTCTGATATTTGGACCTCCTGGGCTCGGCAAGACCACTCTCGCCAATATTATCGCCAACGAGATGGGTGTCAGCGTCAAAAGCACTTCGGGACCGGTGATCGAAAAAAAGGGTGATCTGGTTGCAGCCCTGACGAATCTTGAAGCAGGTGACGTGCTGTTTATCGATGAAATCCATCGTTTGACCCCAACCATTGAAGAAGTGCTTTATCCTGCGATGGAAGACTATCAAATTGACATTACAATTGGTGAAGGTCCAGCTGCCAGAACGATTAAACTGGACTTGCCGCCCTTCACATTAGTCGGCGCAACCACTCGAACAGGGCTGCTAACCTCTCCATTTCGAGACCGTTTCGGCATTGCTCAGCGGTTGGAGTTCTACAAAACCGACGATTTGACGCAAATTATTCTGCGATCTGCTGGTCTACTAGGGGTGGTGACGGATCAGGACGGTGCCCATGAAATCGCGAAAAGAGCCCGGGGTACGCCTCGGATTGCCAACCGTTTGCTGCGTCGAGTTCGAGATTATGCCCAGGTGAAGGCGCAAGGATTTATTAATCGTGAGGTTGCTGATCTAGCCCTAAACATGCTGAAAGTTGATGCAAATGGTTTCGACCATATGGATCGGCGCCTGTTGATGACCATGATTGAAAAGTTTGATGGCGGACCTGTCGGTATAGAGAGTCTAGCGGCGGCCATCGGTGAAGAACGAGACACCATTGAGGATGTGTATGAACCTTTCCTCATTCAGCAAGGTTTTATGATGCGAACCCCCAGGGGTAGAGTGGCGACAAAAAATGCATATTTGCACTTTGGCTTGCCTTTCGTCACTGAACACAAAGCTGAACAGAAGGCTGAAACGGGCAAAAGCCAGGACTTATTTGACACCACCTCACAAACGCCTACTCCAGATAATATAAAAGGAAAGTAACACCTTGAACGAACAGCTTTCTATTCTTGACCTCATCCTAAATGCCAGCCTCCTGGTGCAGGGTGTGATGGCCTTACTTATGCTCGCGTCCCTCACCTCGTGGTTCATGATTTTTCAGCGAGGCTTTGCTCTATCGGGTATTCGTTCGAGCTCTGTTGCCTTTGAGAGCGAGTTTTGGTCCGGCAAAGATCTACGCAAAATTTACCT
>JBLHQQ010000263.1:0-4713 GCA_047625245.1 Candidatus Azotimanducaceae bacterium | reverse complement strand
TTTTATCCGTTCAGGCCCAGGCGGCTGATTATGTGATCGATACTAGAGGCGCCCATGCCGGTATTCAATTTAAGTTTAAACACATTGGTATTAGCTGGTTAGTCGGGCGCTTCAATACCTTTGAAGGGGAATTCAGTTTTGATGAAAAGGATATAGCGAATACTAGAATTGTCGTTGATATCGATGTAACCAGCCTGGATAGCAATCACGCGGAACGAGATAAACATTTGCGAAGTAGCGACTTCCTCGATGTGAGCAAGCATCCGACAGCGAAATTTGTCAGCACACGGATTGTGGATCACGGAGAAGGCAACGTCACAGTCTTTGGTAATTTCACCATGATGGGTGTCACTAAAGAAATTGCGATTGAGTCGAGTATGGTCGGCATGGGTAAAGACCCCTGGGGTGGTTATAGAGCCGGATTTGAAGGCACCACGACACTCAATACCAAGGACTTTAATCTGACCATGCCGCCGACCAATCAGGTTGAGCTGGCTCTGTATATCGAAGGCGTCCGCAAATAAAGTAATGGCTGTCGCTGCCATGACAGAAGCGGTTCAGGCCAAGTTCGACGCCTACCCTGCACATGTCCAGCCGCGATTGGTTGAACTGCGAGAATTGATCCGACTCTTGCACAAGTGGAGGTGATCTCTCCCATGACCGAAACCCTGAAATGGGGAGAGCCGAGTTATCTTACGCCAAAGGGCAGTACTAACCGTTTCGACTGGAAGAAAAAATCCCCAGATAGTTTTGCCATCTATTTTATTTGCAGCACTCGACCCCTAGAGACGTTTAGGGAAGTTTATTCCGAGCAGTTGGTGTTCGATGGTAATCGTGCAATTGTTTTTAAACTTGGCGATGTCATCAATTCTGGTTCCCTCAAGCACTGTTTTCTGATGGCAATGCGCTATCACGAATTGAAGCACCTTCCACTCCTGGGTGCCTGAGGACAAAACAGTTTGGACCTTGAGACGAAATCAAACCACTGCGTTGGACGAAGAAGTGAAACTCGTTTGACCAATCGAAACCATAACAACATGAGTAGGCTACTAGAGAAATTACCCACAGAAGTGCAGCTTAAAGCTCATCGCCTCGGCGAGGTGGGTGCTAGTTGGCTGTCCAGCCTAGATGAGATGGCAGCAGGCCTTGAATCATCATGGTCGCTCACCCTGGGCGAAGTCTTAGTGGGCGGCACTGAAGCTCTGGTGATAGAGGCCGTAATGACTGATGGGACTCTAGCGGTGCTAAAGCTTGGTTTGCCAGGTAGTGCAGACATATCAGCAGAGGTGAAAGCTTATGAGCTGGTTGCAGGTTCTGGATACGCTAGATTATTGCGATATGAGACTCATCTAAACGCGTTGTTGTTGGAGCGGCTCGGCTCTCATCTAGGCAAGGAAGATCGATCAGTTGAGTCCCAGATCCATTTGATTTGTGAATCTCTAGCGCCGAGCTGGATCAAGCTGGAGCAGCCCCAGGGTTTTATGACGGGTGCTGAGAAAGCTGAATGGTTAGCAGAGTTTATCGAACGTCAGTGGCAGGAGAGCGGCAAACCCTGTCACAAGAAAACGGCTTATCGGGCAGTGGATTATTGCATCGAGCGAGCAGACGCTTTTAGTCTTGAGAACAGCTTTCTGGTCCATGGTGATGCCCATTCCCAAAATTTGCTTTCGGTGCCAAACTCCAGTGAATATAAATTTGTTGACCCAGAGGGGCTTTGCGCAGAACGGGCCTGTGATCTAGCAGTGCCGATGCGGGAGTGGAGCGAAGAACTACTGAAAGGCAACACGGTGAAGCTGGCACGGCAGCGCTGTAACTTGCTCTCTCGCCTCACAGAAGAAGACGAACATGCGATTTGGCAATGGGGATATATGGAACGAATCTCCACAGCACTTTTGTTGTTCAGCATCGATATGACGCGGCAGTCAGAGATGATGTTGTTGGTGGCTGATAGGATAGTCGATCAATCTGTTTAACCTGTATTAGACACATACAAGGGCAAGGGAGAGGAAAATGGGCAAGATTGTGATGGCTGTGTATCAACCGAAACCCGGCAAAGAAGCAGAGCTGGATGCCCTGGTTGCGAACCATGTGGCAAGATTACGAGAACCGATTGCTATGCGCTCTAGCAATGGCGCCGTGATTGAAGTTTTTGAGTGGCTATCTGCTGAGGCAATTGAGTTCGCCCACAAAAACGAAGTTGTCATTGAAATGTGGGGCCAGTTTGCGGAGGTCTGTAGCTATATTCCCATTAGCCAATGCCCCGAAACAGCCAATGTTTTTTCTGAATTTAGTCCGTTATGACCGCACATCATTTCCCCGGCAAGATTCAAAAGCTGCCGTCTTATGAAGGTGCGTTTGATGCAAGACAGCTGCATGCCGACAACTGCGAGGTATTGTTTGCTTCCTACCCTGCCGGAATGGAAATCGAGCCCCACCAACACGATACCGAAAATCACGGAGTGATTACTAAAGGTGAGCTTCATATGTTGGTCGATGGCGAAGCACAATTTTACAAACCGGGAGAATGGTACTTTCTTGCCGCCGGACAAACACACTCCGCCAGTTTTGAGGTAGATACTTCTTTAATCGAATTTTGGTTTAAAGACGATTCAAAATGACCAACAAGTCTGTCACTTATGAAGAGCGGTTGATTGCGCGGGATGCTCTGTCGTTTAAAGAGAAGGTTCTGATGCGACAAATGGACGAGGTAACGGCGGAGCGCCAGGCGCTTCCCAGAGCTCGAGTCGAGAAGACCTATAGCTTTGTTTCAGAATCCGACGATATTTACTTGACCTATAGTTGCTTCAATCGCGGTGTCGAACCGATGAATGGCTCGTTTGCCTACTACGATCTCCTGCCGAAAGGTAGGCAGTGGAAAGGGAAGGCCTTTCCGATTGGTCCCTGTGATTGACAACCCAATGATTGAATCAAAAGTGTTTAATTCCTCAACCGTCGCCGATGGCATTGCTGAAATGGACTTTGCGAATCTGGGGGAGTTTAATACAGGAGGCGCTGGTGTTTTCTGGTCCGAAGCTGGTGTTACATCACCCCGGGAGATGCATCCTGATACGGAAGAACTGCTGCAAATATTAGAAGGTGAAATTGAGGCGGAGTTGTTGCCACTGTCGAAAGGGGCTGGACAGAAATTTGTTCTTGCCGCGTGGTGCTGTCTAATTGTGCCAAAAGGTTGTTGGCACCGACAAACCATTAATAAACGCAGTAAAGAATTCTATCTGACCCCCGGCGAAACCCAACACTCCCATGCGGAGGACCCGAGAGTTGAGTAAGACACTACAAGTTGTTTCCGTTGCGAAGGGTGATACCCATAGGTTCAGTAAAATTGGCTGCGATGAGATTCATCTAATTGAAGGCGAAGGGGTTGAAGGGGATGCTCACAGAGGCGTCACAGTCAAACATCGATCCCGAGTTAAACTAGATCCGACTCAGCCTAATCTGCGCCAGGTTCATCTTATACAGATAGAAATTCTAGAAGCTCTTAAGGCTAAAGGGTTTAAAGTCGATCCAGCAACGATCGGCGAGGCAGAAATCCAGATCACGGGCTTACGGAATCCCTGTAGCCAACTTGATGGATTTCAAGCGGGACTTACGGCAGCTTTGTTAGATAAGACCGAAGACGGTGAACTGATTCGAAAAGCCGGAGTGATGGCAATTGTCTTAAAGGGCGGTTTGGTTAAACTCGGTGATAGTATTGAGACCCAACTTCCACCCGAGCCGCACCTAAAATTAGAGCGAGTATAAGCATGGATTCTCACCACTATCGGTATCTGGATGCGCGGCGAACCTTTCTCGAACTGGCGGTTGATGCTGAGATTGAATCCCGCGTGCACCCTCTTGAGGGGCCGGATGGTGATATTGCCATGGACATTGCTATTTGGGGAAACGGTAATGCAACGAAAGCACTAGTCCTGTCCTCGGGTACCCACGGTGTTGAAGGGTATTGCGGATCATTTATTCAATGTCAGTTTTTACTAGATGGCATGCACAAGCAACTACCCGACGACCTTATGCTAGTGATGATTCATGGCGTCAATCCCCACGGTTTTGCCTGGCAGCGTCGGGTCAACGAGGACAATATCGATCTCAATCGAAATTTTGCCGATCACAGCACCCTGTCACAAAATCAAGGTTACGCGGAGATCGCCGCTGCATTTGAGCCACTCGACTGGCATGAAGAGTCTAGTGCTGAAGTATGGCAAACGGTTGCAGAAGCAGCGTTGCGCCACGAGTCCGAACCTCGATGGCAAGGTGCCGCAATCACGAGTGGACAATATGCGTTTCCCAATGGTTTGTTTTACGGAGGAGAAAAACCGGCGTGGTCTATTCAACAACTTAGAGATGTTGCGAAGAGCACCTTATCGGGTAAGTCCGTCGTCTGGTTAGATATCCACACGGCCCTCGGACGTTATGGCACAGGTGAATGTATTGTCGAGTACCAGCCAGATAGTAAGCCTTTGAAGCTCGCCTATGCACTATGGGGAGAACGGGTCAAAAACACTAAAACCAACGATTCTGTTTCAAGCGATATCGCAGGTTCAATTTCCTATGGGATGCATCAGGAAATCGATGACCTGGTGATTGCAGGACTAGAATACGGAACGGTCCGAGCCAGGCAAGTATTAGAAGCCTTGATCGCGGACCAGTGGCTACACCGGTATGGAGATCTGCAGAGTGAACAGGGGCGCGCGATCAAAC
>JBLHQQ010000262.1:0-4727 GCA_047625245.1 Candidatus Azotimanducaceae bacterium | reverse complement strand
GCATCGGCTAACATCTCTCGATGTTCGCCTTTACGATTCACTAATAAAGGCACCAGCAACAGCAAGCGAGTGCCTTCTGGCAGGTTGGATAGCTCCTTGGCAATGTGCTGGGCGGTTTGGCTCTGAACTTCTCGATGGCAAAGGTGGCAGTGTTGAATACCTACTCGAGCATAGAGTACTCGTAGATAGTCGGAGATCTCGGTAATTGTGCCGACGGTGGAACGGGGGTTTCTGCCGGTCGTTTTCTGTTCGATTGAAATGGTAGGGGACAAGCCTCGAATCATGTCGTATTTAGGCTTTTCCATCTGGCCAAGAAACTGCCTAGCATAAGCCGACAATGACTCGACGTAGCGCCGCTGCCCCTCGGCATACAAGGTATCAAAGGCTAAAGAAGACTTGCCGGAGCCTGACACTCCTGTGAATACCACCAGTTTTCGTTTTGGGATTTTGACTTCGACGGACTTGAGATTGTGTTCACGGGCGCCCCGGATCAGTATGTGATCCAGTTCTTCAGAAGCGGTTTTCATAGGGGCGTTTGGTCCTGATATTGTAAAACGATGATTGCGAAAGGAGCAAAAAGTGTATGTATATGCATACAGTAGCTTGAAGTCAAGAGAAGCGCCGCGATTGGGGTCGCGGCAGCCGGTTAAAGGCGGCAAACTGCTGCAGATTCTTGAGGGTCAGCTCGGCTTTGATCTCCGTTTCTGCCTTCTTCCACGTCCCAGGGAACTCCCCGGCCCAAGACCAGTTAGGTCGCCAGCTGCCGTCATCTTGCTGTTGTTCGATAAGAAATTTGAAGTTTGCTTCGATGGTGTCGGAGAAAAACTCTGCGAACACGCTACCGGCATGGTTCACGACAGCAAGGGGGGTAAGGCAATACTCCTCCCAGTCTCTAGGTTCGACATTCACTAGCTTAAATCCGTTACTTAGCAGGTAAGGCAAAATTTCTAGCCGGTCCGCTTTCTCCAGTCCCTCGCACTCGTACAGGCGAACAAAGCAGAGCAGCTCGTGCATGTCTAACTCGGAAGTCTTGATATGAGAGATCGCACGCTCGAGTAGTTCAGGCAATTCAGTGGGCATAGCCCGACGCTTGATCAAATATCGCATCACCTCTGCACCAGGGTTGGCGCAAAAGCTCAGATTTGTTGGCGCTTCGTACCGCCACCAGGGGGCATGGGGCGCATCATTGGCACCCTCATGGATGGCTTGCCAATTGCCATCTGTAAAGTGTGTGATGAGATATTGCAGGGTATCGCTTGCCATTACGCCATTTTCAGCGCCGACACTTTCTAAAATTTGCATGGCGACAGTAGTGGCGATTATGGTGGATTTTTTGGTGCGAAGGTCGGGCTCTAGCCCATGGCCAAAGCCGCCATCGTCATTTTGATAGTGGGCCAATGCTGCCAAAACATTCTTGTTGGAGGGTGCCTGGCTACTTATGTCCAATGGAAAGTGGTACAGCGACCGTTCGCGCTGTAGATTTGTGCCGAACTCAAGAATAAAATCGACAGCCCGTTGTCTGGATTCTACCGACAGGCTGTTTTTAGCTGGCCGGCTTAGGGCATGTGCTGCTTCGCAAGGTTGGACAACGGCAAGATGTGTCATTTAATCGGCCTAATTCTATTAAGTTGGCCCTAGTCTATGACACCCATCCTGACAGCCTTATGTCAGGAGTCTTCACAGATTAAGAAAAAGCCAGAGATATTGCATGCGAAGAGCCGATCGATTGTTCCAACTGATGTTGCTGCTACAGGAAGGTAAGGTCCGCACAGCTCGCTATCTAGGAGAAAAGCTGGAAGTATCGGAGCGTACGATCTACAGGGATATTGGCGACCTGGTCGGCTCAGGTATTCCCATCGATGGTGAAGCCGGTGTAGGTTACTTGTTGCGGGATGAGTACCGTTTACCGCCACTTATGTTCACCAGCGACGAGCTTAAAGCGTTGGCGTTGGGGGCGATGATGGTCAAAGCTTGGTCTGATAAAGAGCTAGGCTCGGTGACTGCCACTGCGATCCGTAAAATAGAATCCATCCTGCCGGAAAAACTACGTAAAGAAATTCAAATTCAAGAGATCGTTGTGCCGGGGTTTCAAATTAATGAAATGACTTCTAATAATCTCGGGGCCATTCGCCGCGCGATTGATGAAAAGATGACGCTGGACGTGAGTTACAGCTCCCTCAAGGGAGATTCCACCGAGCGCACCATATGGCCGTTTTTACTCTATTTCTGGGGCAACAAATGGACCCTGGGTGCCTGGTGTGAGTTGCGAGAAGGGTTTCGGTCTTTTCGAGTGGACCTGATGCAAGAGGCAACGCTAGGAGAGCCCTTTGCCGCGGATGCTAGCCGGTCGTTGCAGGCTTACGTGGATTATCAACGGGATGAAGATTGGCGAGATACTCGCTAGCCTTTTCCGTGCCGGTTATCGACCTGTTTCAGTCTGGCTTTGCCGCGCACTTTTCTCAATTTGTCTCGCTCAGCCTTTTCTTCCTGAAGCCGTTTCACTTCAATCTCCTCGAGGGCAATCATATCTGGAGTTTCCAGGCTGATGCCGCCCAATATACCGGCGCGAAACTCTTTAATAAAAATGGAAGATGCCTGATCTAGTTCTACACGGCCGCCACTGCGCAGGCAGCCGCGTTTTGCTCCCATCATCTCCAAAAACTCAACCTCAGTTTCAGGCGTAGATTTAAGTCCATACCTCTTAAGTAGTACCTGAGGATTGTGCTTCAGTAGGTAGTCCGCCACATACATTGCCAGATCTAGAGCGTCGGTAGCGGTTTCCTTGATGGCGCCAGTGGCGGCCAGGCGGTAGCCACTATTTACGTTGTGTATTTTTGGCCAGAGGATGCCAGGCGTATCCAACAATGTAATGTTTTTGTCTTCGAGTTTGATGCGCTGCTGGCCCTTTGTGATCGCCGGTTCATCTCCAGTTTTGGTCACCTTGCGACTCGCCAGTGCGTTGATCAAGGTGGACTTGCCGACATTGGGAATTCCCGCAACCATCACCAGCATCTGAAGGTTGGATTTTACTTTTCCGGGCATCAACTTGTGGCAAAGGCTGGTGACCTTTTGTGCCTTGTCGGACTGGTTGAGTGTGGTTAATAGCGTTTGGACGTCTTGATCCTGCTCAAAATGTGCCTGCCAGAGCTTGGTGATGGCGGGATCGGCAAGATCTGATTTGCTCAAAATTTTGATGCAAGGTTTGTTTGCACGTAACCGGGCGATGTTGGGGTTCTGGCTGCTGTAGGGAATCCGTGCATCTAGTAGCTCAATGACAATATCCACGTTGGCCAAGACTTCCGTCATGTCCTTGTTGGCTTTGTGCATGTGGCCGGGGTACCAGTGTATTGCCATGATCAGGTGCTTTAGGAAAGGTGAGTGGACGGTAGCATGCTAACACGACAGCTCTTAAAATTTGGCTGGCAGCGACGAAGATTGGCGAAATGCCCGCCAGCAGCGGTATCATAGGCCAACCTACAAACGATTCACATTTGGACACAATATGGCCGGCAAAACCGTTACCGCCTGCATGATCATTATTGGCAATGAAATTCTATCTGGGCGTACCCAGGACATTAACCTTAACTTTTTGGCCAAAGCGCTCAACGAGTTGGGTGTGCGTATGACCGAAGCCCGGGTCATCCCAGATATCGAAGCAACCATTGTCGAGACGGTGAATGAGTGCCGGGCAAAATTTGACCATGTGTTTACTACGGGTGGCATCGGCCCTACCCATGACGACATCACCGCCGTTTGTATCGCAAAGGCATTTGATACTGAAGTGATCTACCACCCAGAAATCGAAGCCCGAATTCGTAAAAGAGAAGCGCCAGCCGAAATCATGGAGTCCCGATTGCTTATGGCGCGAGTCCCCAAGGGTGCGACGTTAGTCGATAACCCAACCGGCGGGCCGCAAGGATTTCAAATGGGCAACGTATATGTCATGGCGGGCGTGCCGATGGTGATGCAAGCCATGGCGAGTGCGCTCACCAAAGAACGACTCAGCGGCGGCGACCCAGTTCGATCCAGGACCATCGGCGCTTATTTGGGAGAAAGCCAAGTTGCCAAGGAGCTCGGGAAACTGCAGGACAAACATCCCGGTGTTGATGTAGGTAGTTATCCTTTTTACCGAGAGACCGGCTATGGCACGAACCTTGTGATCCGAGGCACCGATGAAGCGGAACTCGATGCGCTAAAGGAAGAATTGCGGGCGCTGATTGTGGGTATGGGTGCTGAAGCTCATGATGATGGGGTTTAATGACTCCTATTCAATCTTCGGCTAAATATCCTCAAGGGGGCTGCGGACAACCTGGCCACCTCACTTCAGTATGTGAGTATAGATACTGTGGTTTCTAATGAGCTGTGCCCAAGCTGCCGCTGGACTGTTCCAATATTGATGCCATTTTCAAAGGTCCGGGTTGCAAAGAAATACCTTAGCGAGTGGGTTGATGCAAGTTTTTGAATGTCCTCGGAATAAACTGCGCTGCGGTGATGCCGGCGCATGACATCTAATTTCGGATGCCCAGAGATTTGGCTTGCCATGGATATTTCTTAGGAACGCATTATGATGCAAAAAGACACGTCTGAAAATCGCCAGTCCATTATAGATGCCTGTTTATGGATGAATAGCTCTGGCCTGAATCAAGGTACCTCTGGAAATATTAGCATCCGGACAGCCGAAGGTATTTTGATCACACCAAGCAGCTTGCCTTACGAAGAAACCCGCC
>JBLHQQ010000261.1:0-4765 GCA_047625245.1 Candidatus Azotimanducaceae bacterium | reverse complement strand
CCATCACGCGCACATCATCCCGGCCCCTCTGAATTCTCTGGGCCTCTTCACCATAGAACGCCTGCCGCACTTGCCGAGCAAGGTTGGCCAGGGTGAGTCCCAATGCTTCACCGCCTGGAGAAATATTTAGTTGCAGTTCTTGCTTGCCAGATCGGAAGCTATCGGTGATATCGATGACGCCCGGATACTCCGCCAGTTTTACACGCAACTTCTCAGCAATGATCCGCAGATCATCCACATTGTCGCCCTCCAGCTGAATGTCGATAGCGTTACCAACGGTAAACAGTGAGGTATTAAATTTCAGCTCTACAGAATCTGGTATCTGCCCAGCAAGTTCACGCCATCGTTTAGCAACCTCTTTCGTCTCAAGCTCTCTACTTTGACTCGGCACCAACTGAAGTGTGACCTCCCCAAGGTGACCGCCGCTAGCAGATCCACCTCCGCCATTTCCCGGCGGTCCACCACCGCTACTAGCGCTGGGTTGATCGCCCACCGCTGACAATATGTGTGTGACGGGTGGGGCTGCTGGATATTCATTTGCGAGTTCCAAGGCTAAGCTTTGCGCTGCTCGCTCCAACTTCAAAACAGCTTCGTTGGTCACCGATGCTGGCGTACCCAGAGGCATGGTTAACTGAGCGATCGCCTGGTCCGACTCTAAGGGAGGGAAAAAGGAGAAAGGCAAACGTCCGCTTTCCACAATCCCTATCCCCGACAAAAATGCAGCAAAGGCAATCGCCACGGTAATGTACCGAACCTTAGTCGCGCGAATCACAAAACTTCGAAAGTTGACGTTGATCAACGTTTCAACTTTTGTCGAGAATGCTTTCTGGAAGTTAATAATTTTGTGCGAGACAAAAGCGGCGATGCCTGTCTTATATAAAATAAATGCCATCACCAACGTCACGCAGGCAAGGTTAATGAAACTAGCAATGCCCCAGGCGATTTGAGAAAGAATAATGGCCGAGATGGGGATCATCATCAATCCCACCTCACCTACTTCGGACTCCACGGTTTGATTACCTAAGTGAGCCGGCAGGATTATCTGGGATTCGATCAAGGAAAAAATCAGACAGCAAATCACCACCGTGGCAATGACACCAAATATTTGTCCCATGGTGCCCGGCCCTAGCATCAAAGGCATAAATGCAGTGATCGTGGTTAGGACACCAAATATAACCGGCACGGAAACCTGCTGTGTACCCTGAATTGCCCCTTCAAGCATATCGCCTGTCTTTAACTGATTGGCATAAACGTTCTCCCCCACCACAACCGCATCATCTACCAGAATCCCCAGCACCAAAATAAAACCGAACAACGAAATGGCATCAATGGACAACCCGAGATTTCCTGCAAGCGCCAGCGCACCGAGGAAAGCCACTGGAACTCCAGCGCTGACCCAAAAGGCGAGCCTTGGTCGCAAAAATAGCGCAAGCAGTATGAGCACCATTAGAAAACCTTGCTTGGCACTACTCATCAATGTATCTAGACGGTCCCGCAATATCGTCGAGCCATCATTCCAGACCGTCAATTTAACGCCTTGGGGCATCCGCTCAGCTGCTTGGTCCAGGTAGGATCTAACAGTTTTAGTGATGTCGATAATATCTTGTTCACCCACTCGAGAAACTCGAATTAGTGCTGCTGGTTTACCGTCGAATCGAAGTAGTTGATCGGTATCTTCGAATCCATCCACGACTTGCGCTACGTCCTTCACTTTTAGGCGAGTACCATCGGGTCGAGTAAGTAGGACCAGATCTTCGAACTCAGGTCCCCAGTAGGCCTGGCCTTTAGTCCGCAGAAGAATCTCTCCCCCTGCTGTTTTAATCGCGCCGCCCGGCAAATCTAACGATCGCAATCTTACTGCGTTAGCGACCTGCTCGAAACTAAGGCTGTACTGCCGAAGCGCTGCTTCGGATACTTCAATCGAGATCTCATAGGGCCGCGTGTTCTTGAGTTCTACCTGGGTCACATTCGGCAATGCAGCAATGTCATCCCGCACCTGTTGGCCGAGAATTTTCAAGGTCTGCTCATCCTCCGGACCGGTGATGGCAATATCCAATACTGAGCGCACAACAGAAACTAACGTCACAATCGGCTTTTCGGTTTCTGCAGGAAAGGTATCGATTGCATCCACCCGACTTTTGACGTCATCAAGAGCCTTTGACTCGTCAGTTTCTTCGAACAACTCTACTTGGACAGAACAGACGCCCTCATTGGAAGTGGAACTAATTCGCTCGATGCCTTCAATACCTTCTAACTCTTCTTCGATTCGAATACAGACGCCCTGTTCCACTTCTTCCGGGGCGGCACCCAGATATGGCACAGTGACAGTGATCACCGCGACATCTAAATCAGGAAAAGACTTCTGGGGAATCTGACTAACCCCTGCCAGACCAGAAAAGATGATCAACATCATCAATAAATTGGCTGCAATATGGTTGTTCGCAAACCATCGAATAATGGGTTTCATCGCAGCGCCACCTCCTTACCCGGATTCGGCACTCGCACCATCATACCGTCTAATGCAATTTCAAGCGGTGAGATGCAAACACGCTCTCCGGCCTGCAGGCCACCCTTGATATAGATCTGGTCTTCGACTTCTCGAAGCACCACAACGTCACGAAACTGCAAACGGTTTTGTGCATCCACAACATAAACCTGAGACTTGCCTCGCAGTGCAATTCTTGGCAGTACCACCACATCATCAAATGATTGACCTTGAATCTCCGCGCTGACAAATAGTCCAATCGACAGAGGCGGTTTTTTATTTTCTGGTTCAAAGGGTGACGACACTCTGGCAACCACATTAATCATTCGAGTTTGGGGATCGATTTCACCTTCGGTACGAACGACTTCACCCAGCCACTGGTATTGCGCGCCACCAAAGTTAGCTTTCAATCTCACACCAGCAAGCTGTTGTTCTGCAGATGTTGAGTTGCCGGCGAGGGGCACATTCACAAATTCGAGTTCTTGATCTTTGATAGGTAAACGCACCTCAACATAATCGATTGCATAGATCATAGCGACTGGATTACCACGATTCACAAACTGACCAACGTCCACCTGTTTGGCTCTAACACGCCCATCATAAGGCGCAACCAATTCTGTGCGTTCCAGATCTCTTTCGGCCTTCGCTAGCCGAGCTTTTGATTCCAGCAGGGTCGCCTCCGCAACTCGAAAGCGATTTAGGGCGTCGTCGGATTGGGAGTCTGACGTCAAATCTTTTTTCTGCAGGTCTACCTGTCGTGAATTTGCCCGTCGGGCACTATTCACTTCACTTTCTGCTCGGGCTAACGAAGCTTTCGCTTGAATCAAAGCAAGCTCATAGTCCAAAGGCTCTATCGTCAGTAGCACCTCACCCTTTTTAAAGAATCCACCAGATACCATAGCCGAGGAAACAGCTACCACTCGACCTGAAACCTCCGGAGTGAGTTCACTCTCAGTCCGGGGCGCTACGGTGCCGTGGGTATTGGCAGTCATCTGAACCGTCTCCGGATTCACTGTCACAACTCGAACCAAAGGCGCCAAGGACACTGTCGGTTTAGAATCGAGTTTTGGCCCGGACATCATTAGCATCGCCATATTGGCAACACCAAACACCACCACAATCACCGTAATGACGATTTGTTTCATAGTTTTTCTCCGGAACTTTGCGCCGGGGCCAGAAACCCAGCGTTCGCAAATTGAATCAGTCGTTGAAATTTTTCTTGATAAGTGTCTTCGCTAGACCCAAGACCTAACGGGATTTTCAAGGTGAGAGTTTGTAGCATGCCACCGATGAGAAAATGAAATCGCCAGAACAGTTCTTCCTGGGGTAACCCGGGTAGCGCCTTCCCCAACGCGCCGACGAAACGTTCTGCGACTTCGCCAAACTCTTTCTCAAGCAAGGGCTTAATCACCGACGGTGGCTCGCTATGGATCCGACCAATCAGGCCGGGTAAGTGTTCGATTTCTTCGGAAGTCGTTAACGGCATCAGAAACGCCTCCAAAATTGTCGCAACATTTACTGAGCCGGTTTTCTCGAGGGTATCCAGTGCTTTAAGCCTGGCTTTATTGATCGGCGTAACCCGTCGATGAACGATAGCCGCGAGCAACCCTTCTTTGGACCCAAAGTGGTAATGGGTCGCCGCCAGGTTCACCTTCGCCCGGGTCGCTATTGATCGCAAAGATGTGGCCGCGTAGCCCTTTTCGACAAACAGCGCCTCAGCTGCGTCCAACAGACAGTCTTGTGTTGAGGTCATATTTATATTTAATTCAAACGTTCGTTTTATTTTCGCAACAGCGACACAATAGGTCAAGCATTTGATGAATTAGGATAGAATGCGCCGCATGAAAAACGCTCAAGACGCACTAGCCGAGTTGCAGGCCGGGAACGCCCGATATATGGACGGCACCTCCAACTATGACCCCTCTCTAAATGCGGTAGAACGCAGCCGATTGCTCGAAGGTCAAACACCCTATGCCGTGGTGCTCGGCTGCTCTGATTCACGGGTTCCGGTCGAAATGGTCTTTGATCAGGGCTTTGGAGATCTGTTTGTGATCCGGGTCGCCGGAAACGTGGTGGCATCCTCCCAGATCGCCAGCGTTGAGTTCGCTGCCGAACAGTTTGGGGTCAGACTCGTCGTTGTGATGGGCCACACTAATTGTGGCGCAGTGGAGGCCACAATCGACGCACTCAGCGCTCAAACCCGACCAGAAGCCCTCGGGAATTTGCGATCCATCGTCGATCGAATTCGACCTGCTGTTGAGGGGTTGCTTGATCTTAATC
>JBLHQQ010000260.1:0-4775 GCA_047625245.1 Candidatus Azotimanducaceae bacterium | reverse complement strand
TCTTCTCTTTGCGGCCAGGGCAGAGTCGCCACATAGGTCACTGCACCTAGGCCGAGCAGCACTAAACCGATCGGTCGCGCGACCAGAAGATCTCCCATCATGGTCACACTATCTGGATTCTCTTCTACCGAGGCAGCCTGAAGCAAGTTTGGCCCGGCTAGAAAAATGCTAGGAGACTCACTCTGACTTTCAGTAGATTATGCCCAAACTACAGGAATTACAAACCCCCTACCGCTGACATTTTTGACAGTAAACTGTTGTTCGCTGCCCCAGGCGGATTTCCACTAACAACCGAGTACATGATGAGCAGGGCTCTCCTCCACGGCCATAAACTTTGAGCTCCTGTTGGAAATAACCGGGCTCGCCGCTCTCGTTGACAAAATCCTGGAGAGTCGTGCCACCTGCTTCGATTGCAGCACTTAAAACAACCTTGATTCTAGCGGCGAGGTCTAAATACCGTTTACGCGACAAGCTTCCTGCTTTTCGATCCGGGCGAATACCGGCCATAAATAGCGATTCGTTGGCATAAATGTTGCCCACACCAACCACCACTTTGCTGTCCATGACAAACTGCTTTATCGCCACTGACTTCTTTCGGGATCTCACAAAAAGGTAGTCACCATCTAAGTCTTCGCTCAATGGTTCTGGACCAAGACCTTCAATCAATTTATGACTATCGTCACCCACCAGCCAGAAAAATGAACCAAATCTTCGCGGATCTCGATAACGCAGTGTTAGCCCATCATCTAGGCACAGGTCGATATGATCATGCTTTTCAGCCTCGGTGTTACTGGGCAGGACTCGTAAACTGCCGGACATTCCCAGATGAATCATGGCTCGACCCGCTGCCGTGTGGACAAAAAGGTATTTGCCTCTGCGGCTAACGTCCAGAATTTTTTGGCCCGTCAGATTCTGGCCCAGGGCTGGCGTCACAGGCCAGCGAAGTCTTGGCTCTCGAACAAGGACATTGGTAATTTGCCGCCCGACCACATGGGGGTGTATTCCCCGGCGAGTAGTTTCAACTTCCGGTAGCTCTGGCACCGCATCAATCGCTATTTTGAATAATGAAGCAGCATGGCATTTTTCTAGTTGCTGAGATAGGGTGCCTGCGTGACGAAAAAGACCCTACTTGGCATTGATACCGGCGGCACGTTTACCGACTTCGTTTGTATTCCTGGCGATCAGTCAGGCTGGCGAGTGCACAAAGTTCTATCAACTCCAGACGAGCCACAAAAAGCCATCCTGCAAGGTATTCGGGACCTTGGTTTAATGGACTCCGTGGAAAGCGGCAATGTCGATCTTATTCATGGAACGACCGTAGCGACCAATGCAACTCTTGAAGGAAAAGGCGTAAGAACAGCCTATATAGCCAACCGTGGACTCAAGGACGTGATCTTGATTGGACGTCAAACTCGTCCAGAGCTCTATAATTTGACGCCAGTACAGCACAATATTCCAGTGGAGCCAGAACTGATGCTTGAAGTCTCTGCTCGAATCGACGCGAGCGGTGGTGTCATCAACAACTTTGCCGAGGGCGAGTTAGAAGCACTCAAAGCCCGAGTTGACGAATTGGCCCCCGAGTCCGTTGCCATCAATCTATTATTTTCGTTTCTTAACCCCGAAGCCGAGCTTCAACTGCAACAGCTTTTTGAGGCGCAGTATTTCGTATCGAGATCCTCGGACATATTGCCGGAATACCGCGAGTATGAACGAGGTGTAACCACCTGGATCAACGGCTGGATTGGACCCTTAATACAGCGCTATCTGAGAGCCTTAGGTCAGGACCTAGCACCAACGCCAGTGTCCATCATGCAGTCTTCCGGCCTGACTATTTCAAGTGAACAGGCCGCTAGTCGCGCAGTCAATCTACTACTTTCAGGTCCGGCAGGCGGTCTCGCCGCCGCGCAATATATTGGTCAAAGAATCGGTCGAAGCCAACTTATGACCTTCGACATGGGCGGAACCTCGACGGATGTAGCCCTACTTGAGGGCCATTTTACCTTGACCAACAATGGCCACATCGCTGGAATGCCTATTGGAGTCCCGATGTGCGATATACACACCATCGGGGCTGGCGGCGGGTCCGTTGCCTACATTGACGCTGGCGGGTTGCTGAGAGTGGGACCCGAGTCCTCCGGCGCCGTCCCGGGGCCGGCCTGCTATAACCAGGGCGGGACAAAGCCAACAGTTACCGACGCCAATCTATTTCTCGGCCGTTTAAGTGCTGCCAATAAGCTTGCCGATGGACTTGAGCTCAATTTGTCCGCCGCTAAAGTTGCGCTTCAAACTCTTGCGGTAAAATTGGACCAGACAGTCCAAGAGGTTGCCGAGGGAATCAAAGACATTGCAAACGAACACATGAGCCAGGCACTCAGGGTCATTTCCGTACAGCGGGGCCACGACCCTCGAGACTTCACGCTCATGTGTTTTGGTGGCGCCGGTGGACTTCATCTCTGCGAGTTGGCTGAGTCTTTAGAAATAAGCGCTGCCATAGTGCCTATTCATGGCGGTGTGCTCTCGGCGCTGGGTATGTTAACCGCACAACCGGGCCGCGAACTGATCCAGACTTTGCAAACACAAACTGACGCAATCGCCACAGTTGACTTAACAAACACGCTAAATGAGCTAGCTCAGAAAGGCCGAAGCGAGCTCACGAAGGAAGGCGTTAACAACATCGCTCGACGAGATAGTCTCGATCTACGTTACGCAGGACAGACCTTCACCCTCAACTTACCCTTCGATGGCGATCTAACCGAAATTGAGGCACAGTTCCACGAGGCACACAAGAAACAGTACGGCCACAGCATTCCACGGCCAGTCGAAATACTAAATTGCCGAGTACATCTTGAAGGAACCGAACCAGCACCAGAACTTACTCTGCTGGAATCACCGATAGAATCTGAATCTACCCAATCGATGGGCATTCAAGTATTTTCTCGCCGGCAACTTGGCTTCGGCTATCAGGGTAAAGGACCCGCCCTGGTCATCGAGGAGCACTCAACTACCTATGTCAAAACAGGTTGGAAATTCACCACAGATGAATATGGCAACCTATTACTAGACCGCAGCAATTGAGATGAGAAAACAGTAGGCAAAAAAAAGACCGGCAAGCCGGTCTTTTCGAGAGGCAAAATCAAATTACTTGATTTTGGACTCTTTATACATTACGTGCTTACGAACCACTGGATCAAACTTTTTGATTTCCATCTTGTCGGGCATGGTGCGCTTATTCTTAGTTGTGGTGTAAAAATGACCAGTACCGGCTGAAGACACCAACTTAATTTTATCTCTCATAGGATCGAACTCCTTATAGTTTCTCGCCGCGAGATCGAAGATCCGCAACAACATCATCAATACCGCGCTTGTCTATAATTCTCATTCCTTTCGCAGAAACTCGAAGTTTGACGAAACGGTTCTCGCTTTCCAGCCAGAACTTATGATCGTGAATATTGGGCACGAAGCGACGGCGCGTCTTGTTATTCGCGTGGGAAACATTGTTTCCGGTGACCGGGCGCTTGCCTGTTACCTGGCATACCTTTGACATGATCTAAGCCTTCATTTTGAATTCTGTGGCCGCATTTAGCAGCGATTTCTGCACGATTCTGACCGGACGACGATTGAATGGCCGCCGCGGTTTCGGGTGCTATATCAAGAGCCGTGCTTTATACCAGAAGAACTGGCCGTATTCAAATGGTTCACCTTTATATTAACCCAGTCTCGGCGAATGACATAACCTCAGAGTCACCGACAATCATGTGATCCAGCACTCTAACGTCCACCAACAATAGAGCAGACTTTAGCCGTTGCGTGATCCTCTGGTCAGCCTGGCTAGGCTCCGCAACGCCTGAGGGGTGATTGTGAGCAAAAATGACAGCCGCCGCGTTGTGATGAAGTACTCGTTTGACGACCTCTCGAGGATGAACGCTCGCGCCATCAATTGTGCCAAAAAATAATTCTTCATAGCTGATCACTCGATGTTGGTTGTCCAAAAACAAGCAGGCAAACACTTCACGATCGTAGCCCCGTAATTTGCTCTTCAGAAACCGTCTCGTCGTAGAAGGGTCCAACAAACCATCACCTCGACTGAGACTCGCAAATAAAAAGCGCTCTCCCAGTTCCAAAGCCGCCTGAAGTTGAACATATTTAGCTAAACCGACGCCATGACAGCGGCACAGGGTTTGATAGTCTGCTTCCAGTAGACCCCGAATGCCTCCCAGTTGTTGGATCAAACTATTCGCGAGGTGAAGAACCGGTTGCTTGGCGGTACCCGTCCTGAGAAAGATGGCGATAAGTTCAACATCGGTTAACGAAGCCGCGCCATGAGCTAGCAGCTTTTCCCTTGGTCTTTCATTAATCGGCCAATCCACGGATGCCCCTTTGTCGTCAGAAGAGTCGAATCAACTCACACCCTTGGCTTAGCCGTAGGCGGGTTGCTGTTTGTCATGTCGTGCTTTCACCGTAATTAAGCACTTACACCAACATTCAGTGGGTGGTATCTTTACCCATCTCGATGACACTCGTCTGTCGTCTAATTGCACCAACGCTTGTAGGCAATGAGCCAATACTGATGAACCTGACAAACAAACGCATTCTGCTCGGCGTAACCGGCGGCATCGCCGCCTATAAAGCTGCTGAGCTCACTCGCCGCCTCCAGGATCAAGGTGCAGATGTTCGCGTTGTGATGACAAAAGCCGCTACGGAATTCATCACGCCGCTTACCATGCAGGCGCTTTCGACTCACCCCGTGCACACAGATATTTTGGATACTGAAACTG
>JBLHQQ010000259.1:0-4803 GCA_047625245.1 Candidatus Azotimanducaceae bacterium | reverse complement strand
GCGCGGTGAGCATCTAGCACCTGCTCTCGAAGCAACTCTTCACTCATCACATGAGTGGGTAACTCCATAGCATCATCACAAGTGTGAATAGGTTGATCAATAATCACGAAAATTTGCTCAAAGCCCATAGAGCGAACCACCCGAGTAATATCGGGGTTGAGCGTAACCAAGGTTGGCTGTGCGTTCAAAATTGATTGTGATGCAAGAGAGATCTTTGCCAACAGCCCTAGAGAAGTACTGTCCATGCAGGTTGTTTCAGAAAGATCCAATACGATCGCTTTCTCTTGGCTGTTACCAATCTTTTGCAAAAAACCATTTAACGTCGGCGCCAAGTTTACGCGAATATCACCAACAAATTTCAAAACATGATTACCGTCATGTTCTGCGAACAGAATCTCACTCATGGCAGGTTGGCCATCCTCTTCAGGGTTAATACAGCTATATCGTCTGGAACTTCGCTTCTACCTTCAAGGTTTAGGTCGGCCGATAACGCGCTAATGCTGCGAGAACCGGATTCTACCAGTCTTATAAGGTGTTTTTCTCTATTTTCTAGTGTCATCTGGGGTAATATTTCCAACACTCCGTCGGAAAAGAGCACGAGCTCAAATGCTTCGCTCAAATCCCGCACTTCACGATTGTACTCAGTCTCACAAACACCCAGCGGTAAGCCGCCTAATTCTAGGTACTGGCAGGCACCGTCCTGACATAAGATTGTGCCGGGAAAGTGTGCCGCGCTGCTGTAGTCTAGAGTCGATTCATTTAGATCGATAACACCCAAAAACATGGTGACATGCTGCTCCAACTCTAAAGCCAGCATGGCGCGATTAAACCAGGTTAAAAGCTCGTCGCTGGCTAAGCCTGCAGCACTGAAACCAGGGTCCGACAATGTTTTGGCTGTGATAGTAAGCGCTGTTGTCACCACTCCCCCTAGAACCCCATGGCCAGCAACATCCGCGAGGTAAAATAGCAAACGTCCGTCCGAGAGATAGAAGCAGTTCACGGAATCGCCGGTCATTCCAGCTCTGGGAAGCAGGTAGTAACCAAAATAAATATCACCAAATTGTTGAGGGTCGGGAAGCAATCGCTGTTGGACTACGAAACCGGCATGCGCTTCGTCTTCGGCGTGACTAAGGTCATGCTGAAGCTGCACTTTTTCAGATTTCAGGGTCTGCAGATCCCGATGAAAGGCAATGGTTCTAGCAACCAGTAACATGAGCAACGAATTTTCAGAACTACTGGCAAGATAGTATTCATCGGCGCCCGCCTCCATCATCCGGCCTGCCAGCTCTGCTTGATCGGCTTCACCAAAAACCAATATAGGCGGAGCTGAATCGAGCCCGACGAGTGCACTAAGCAGGGTTTCAGATTCAGGATGGGTGAGTGGCAGTAAAGCCAGATCCGGCAATTGGGCTTCAACGGCGGAAAGGTAATCACCAGCGGTAACGACCTTTTCAATCGAATACCCATTGGCTTCAAAGGAAGCTAACAATTTATTTTCGACAGGTGTAAGCGCCAACAACCTGTCACTAGCGGCTTGCATTCAGATATGTTGCCGACTACCAAGTTGGCACAGGATTTTACTCCGAAATATCAATAGCCACAAGCATTTAGAGACAGAAGCTCGGGATCAACTCAACAGCTAAAAATCGTCGAAATCGTCTTTCACCTGACCGTCGTTGACCAGATAGTTGCGTCGCTGTAGATAGGCATCTCGAAGAAAAATATAGCGATCGCCGAATATTGCGCCTTCTGCACTGAGCAGACCTGCGCGTTGGTCAACAACCACCGAACCACGGGTTCGATTCCGATGATCTACTGGGTGTAGATATCGAACCGGATCCAGTGCGGAGTCAAACGGTCGAGAAACCACATCCGTCAGGGTACTTGGGCCAAGCAAAGGTAACACTAGGTAAGGACCCTTAGGCACGCCCCAGACTGAGAGTGTTTGACCAAAGGATTCGTTGTGTTTAGTCAGCCCAATACCCGAAGCCGGATCAAACAACCCACCCAGACCCAGGCTTGTGTTGATCACAATTCGGCCAAGATCACTCAGCCCCCTCAGGGGCTTACCCTGCAAAAGGTTGTTGACGCCGTTACCCACGTCTCCCAGATTGGAGAAGACATTACTCACACTGTAGCGAGCAAAACCTGGCACCACTTTGACATAGGTCTTGGCAACAGGCTTCAAGACCCAACGATCCACCGTGTCATTAAATACCTGAGTACGCTGATTTAGCTCCATCCAGGGGTCTTCGTTGGCCAACGCTACGGGCGCTGCCAACAGCGACAATGAAATCGCCGCAACTTGCAGAAAGTTACAATTCATTTTTTTTCGCCTTCTCATATTCTTTATCCAAGCGTTTTGTAGATACCGGAACCCGTGTACCTAGGGGCTGTGCAAACAAGGATACCCTGAATTCTTCTAACATCCATCGATAACGCGCAAAGGCGATACCCTGCCCCTGGGTCTCCAGCTGTCGCCAATAACGATCAAGCGCGACAACAGCCTCAGCATCTTTATCGACGTTACCTTGAATCTTATCAAGTCGGTATTCAATTGCCTTAAGGTACCTCGGAAATTGAGTGAGCCATTCCAAAGGTGTTACCTGCAGAAAAGAAGGACCGATCAAGGACAACAATTGTTTCCTCACATCCATCGCAATGGAGGGATGTTGTTTGGCAAAACCCGATTTGAGGCGATCTTCAATCGCATTCGCCCGCTGCAAACATTCAGCTACAACCTTTGCCACCCGACTCGAGACCTCCATCAGGGACTGACGCTTTGCTTGCCTGTCACGAAAGGCTTGTTTATCAGAGACAGCTTGCTGGCCTTCGAGGAAGGTATATCTGAATATCCCTTCTACTAGGTCCTGCAGCAGTTCTGCTTTGGTGCCTCTGGTCGCGTAATACAAGGAAAACTGATTGAAGCCTGGGATGTTCTTCTCTACATATTTTCGCTGATCCTTTAACGTCAGCATAAACAAACGCAGCAAACCTCGTTCTGTGGCTAATCTGGCATCGCGCATATTGTCGTGAATCACAATTGAAACAGATTCTCCTTCGTCTACCAGCGCAGGAAACCCCTTGATCGAGAGACCGCCTTGTTCGAGCAAAACTTCCTCGGGTAAATCACCGAAATCCCAATCCGTCAGACCTGACTTTTCTAAATCGTGGGTTTCTCGCTGGCGGAAATTTTCTTCCACCTTTGCCGCAAACTGAGTTTGAAGTTCGGCCAGGTTTCGACCCGAAGCCAGCACACCACCATTGTCATCCATGACCTTAACGTTCATGCGTAGATGTTGATCGATTTCAGCAGCGCGGAAATCTGTGGCATCGACTCGTGTGCCCGTTAAGCGAAATAGCTTTTCCGCCAGCACGTCAGGTAGCGCTCGGCCATCATAGGCAAGGTCAGCAGATGCTTTTTTGGCAAAGTCTGGCGCAGGAATAAAGTTTTTTCGCGCGGATTTAGGTAAAGATTTAATCAATGCCAGACACTTTTCTTCTAACAATCCGGGAATCACCCAATCCAACTGTTTATTGTCCACCTGACGCAGGATGGATACCGGCACTTTAAGAGAAACTCCATCATCTTCATGCTGGGGATCGAAATGGTAGTCGAGGGGTAAAACCGTATCCGCAACGTGCATCTGATTAGGATAGAGAGCCTCCGATAAGGCCGGAGTTTGCTTCATCAAGGTTTCTTTAAACAAATACAGTAATTTGGGGGTTTTGATTTCTACTTCTTTACGCCAACTATCAAGCTCAAAGCCGCTGACTATATGTTGGGGTAAAAGCTCATCATAGAACCGATAAAGCGTGTAACTGTCAGCGAGAATGTCTCGTTTTCGAGACTTGGATTCGAGCCGTTCGATCTCATTCACAAGTTCAATATTGTGCCGATAGAACCCAGCTCGTGAGTCCAACTGTTGCTCAACAAGGCCCGTTTGGATAAGCAAATGCCGAGCCTTACCCTGATCCACCGCACCAAAATCCACCTTACGCCGCTTTACCACCACAAGCCCGTAAAGCATGACTTCTTCAAAGGCCATCACCTGGCCACGCTTGGCATCAAAAAACGGTTCGTGATAAGTACGCTTGATCAAATGCTGGGCCAAAGGCTCGATCCACTCGCTCTCGATTTGCGCCACCATTCGGCCGAACAGTCGCGTCGTTTCGACTAGCTCGCCGGACATAATCCAGCGCGGTTTACGCTTAAACTGTGAAGACCCTGGGAAAATAAAGTGGCGCCGATTTCGAGCGCCGATATATTCATTTTCATCGTGCTTTTCGCCAATATTGCCCAACAGTCCAGACAGTAACGAGATGTGGATGTTGTCGTAGTCTGCGCCGTTTGAATTAGATTTAAGTTTTAGCTCTTTGCAGGTTAACGTTAGTTGCCGATGATTTTCTCGCCATTCTATGTAGCGAATATAAGAAATAAACTGGCTTCGGCAATACTTACGGAACTGGCTGTTATTGAGATCCTGACGCTGTTTTTCCAGTTCCTGCCAAAGGTTTAATAGCGCGATAAAATCTGACTTCTCATCCCAGTGCTGCCGATGCCTTTCATCTGCGGCTTGTTGGTGTTCATGGGGTCTTTCCCGCGGGTCCTGCAATGCCAAAGCGCTGACAATTGTCAGCACTTCATTGAGGCTACCTCGCTTACCCGCTTCTAGCACCATACGAGCTAACTTTAAGTCTATCGGCAGGCGACTCATCTCCTTACCGGTTCGAGTAATCTCTTTGCGATCATCAACTGCCCGCAGCTCATGTAGTAGCTGATAACCATCGTTAATCTGGCGT
>JBLHQQ010000258.1:0-4809 GCA_047625245.1 Candidatus Azotimanducaceae bacterium | reverse complement strand
GCGAGAGAAATTGCCATGGGTCTAAAGGGTGCTGTGGCAGGCGTGGTCGTCATCATAAGCGGCACCAGACCAACAAAGGTGGTCACGCTGGTTAACAGAATTGGTCTGAACCGCACCAGACAAGCATTCAAAATCGAATCCATTACATTCACTCCCTGGAGTCGCTGGCGGTTCGCATAGTCTACTAAGACCAGTGATGCATTCACTACCACACCTGACAATGCCACTATGCCGAGCGCAGAAAAGAACATAAGTTTCTCATTCATGGCGAAGTGACCAATGATAGCGCCAACCGCGCCGAAGGGGATTACACTCATGATCACCAATGGCTGCAAATAGCTTTTTAAGGGAATTGCCAACAAACCATAAATGGCAACCAGCGAGAATAAGGAACCAATAGCAAGGCCTGTCATGGCGGTTGCACGTTCTTCCTGTTCGCCTCCTGTCTCAACATCAATTTCAGGATAACGGGTGCGAAAATCAGGGATAAGTTCGCTGCGTATGGCTGCACTGACTTCTTCGGGTGAAACAATACTGCGATCCACATCACCTCTTACGCTAACTGTTCGCCGACCGTCGATGCGGTTGATACTCGAGTAACCGCGATTGATATCAAACTTAGCGACGCTGTAGAACGGTACTTCTTTACCGTCGGGAGTACGGATATACATATCTTCTAGGTTGCCGATCGACCTTCTCTCCTGTTCCGGAAACCTCACCATGACACGCACGTCATCCTGGCCCCGTTGTACTCTTTGTGCTTCGGAGCCATAGAAGGCGCGGCGGACCTGACGAGCAAGATCTGCTAGAGTCAAACCCAGGTTTCTAGCTTCGGGCAAGAGACTCAGCTGAATTTCCTGTTTCCCAGAACGGAAGGTATCATTGATGTCGAAGACTCCTTCATAACGTGTTAACTCGAGTTTAAGCTGCTCGGCTGCTTCGCGGAGTTCTTCCACCTCTTTACCCTTTAACTGGTATTCGATCGCTGAGCCTGCGGAAAACTGGTCAGCATCGAAAGACAAGGTCACCGCATCAGAAACGGACCCGACATATTCGCGCCAACGGCCAACCACCACCTTGGCACTGATGTCATTTCGTTCTGCCAAGGGAGCCAGATCAATGACAATCTCGGCAATGTTACTGCGTCCGGCTGAGGAGGGGCGACCGGGCCCATCCCGGTCAACATTCTGGCCAACGCTGGATAACATATTTCTGATCAGCGGCTTCGATAATCCAAGTTCTGCTGTCATATCTTCATTAAGCCTCTGGGCGGCAGCTTCGATCTTTTTTGCTGCCTTCATCGTGGTTTCAGCCGCAACCCCTTCCGGCATTTCCAGGCCAGCATAAACACGATCGCCTTCAATGGCGGGAAAGAAGCCAAATACCACTCGTCCACTGAAGATCAGAGAGATTGCCAGTATCAATACACCCAAACAGATGGATGCGCTGACAAAACGCCAGCGAAGCACTCTGTGCACAAAAGGCAGGTAGCGAATTTGAGCAAAATTTTCCAGCCCACCTGATAGTTTGCCCTGAAACTTGCTCCAGGCAGCGGGGAGACCGCCGGTCGGCTCGGTTTGTTTTCGATGAGCCAGATGTGAGGGTAAGATTAGTTGTGATTCAATCAGGCTGCATATCAAAGCGAAAATAACTACCCAACCAATAGGTGCAAAAAAGTTGGACATTCGTCCTTCAACAACGATGAGAGGCAGGAACGCAGCAATTGTGGTTAGAACACCAAACACTACCGGCACAGCAACTTCCCATGTACCTGCCACAGCTGCATCGAGGGGCGTTTTGCCCATTCGTTCATGAGCGAAAACCCGTTCCCCCACTACAATGGCGTCATCAACAACGATACCTAGGACCAATATAAAGGCCATGACAGTCATGGTGGATATTGTGATGTCAGTGAATGGCAAAGCTGCCAAGGTGCCAAGTAACGCGACGGGAATACCAATGGCTACCCACATGGCGACGCGAAACTTAAGGAACAGTGCCAATATGACCAATACCAGTATCAGTCCGCCTCCAGCGTTTCTAGTCAGGACAGACATACGTTCTTTAAGTTCAAAAGAGGTATCAATCCACGTGTCGAGAAAAACCCCCTCAGGCAATTCAGTTTTATACTGGGTAACCAGTTTACGGACATCACCTGCGATCTGAATCAGATCTTCACTGCCAACTTGGGATACATTAACAACAATGCCTCGAACACCGTTGAAACGAGCGAGCAGATCGCCTTCTTCAAAACTGTCGCGAATAGTGCTGATATCACTAAGTGTTACCCTGGTGCCGTTGCTGCGAGCAAGAACGATGACCTCTCCAAATTCCTGACCCCAATAAGCTTGCCCAGTAGTACGTATTAGGATCTCGCCATTGCGGGTTCTGATGGAACCGCCGGGCATATCCAGCGAGCTGTTGCGTATCACAGTGCTCACTTGTTCCAGTGTTATGCCATAACGGCGTAACTCACGTTCTGACACTTCAACAGAGATCTCGTAGGGTCGAACATAATCGACGGCGACCTGTGAGATGCCGTCAATTTCGGCGATGTCGTCACGCAAGTCTCGGCCAATCTCTTTAAGCGTGTGTTCATCGGTATTACCAGAGATGGCAATTTGTACAACGCGGCGACTAAAAGCGACCTTAGCAACGATGGGCTTTTCTGTTTCTGTGGGGAAGCTGTTGATGGCGTCAACGCGGCTTTTGATTTCATTCAATACAGCAACGTCCTGCGCGCCCTGCTGTAGTTCAGCGGTGACATTACACATACCTTCAGTCGCAGTGGAGCGAAGCTTGTCTATTCCTTCAAGACCCTCAATAGCCTCTTCGACACGGATACAAACCGAGCGTTCTACCTCAATCGGCGCTGCGCCTAGATAAGGCACGCTTATATTGACGACGTTGATGTCGAAATTGGGAAATTCTTCCTGATTGGTCATGATGGCGCCAAAAGTTCCACCTAACAACAAAAGCGCCATAAGCAAGTTGGCTGCTACTGGGTTATGGGCAAACCATCGAATTGCGGTGTGCATGAGATGTCCTCTTTAGCTGTCATCTTCAATGACAGGATTAACTTTCATACCATCAATGGCTGTCTGCAGGGGTGATAGAACAACTCTATCGCCAAGATTCAGACCGCCTTTAACCAAAACATCATCTTGATATAAACGTAGTTGTTCTATCGACCTAAAACGCAACCTGTCTTCGTCGTCAACAATCAGAACCCGGTTATTATTGCGTAGTGCAGATCGAGGCAGGACAACTATGTTCTGAACAGAGAGGCCTTCGATCTCGGCTTCAACAAATAAACCAACCGTAGGTGGCCTCAGTTTTTCACTGCCTGGAATTCGAGCCACCAGAAGCAACATTCGACTGGCGATATCGATTTCTGCTTCTGTACGAACAACCTTGCCTTGCCAAGATAGTTTTTGCCCTGCGTAATCAGCAGTCAAGGTAACGGTTGGTTGCTGTTCCTCTGGTAATTCACCCCTTATTGTCGCCGGTAATTGGAGGAAAGCCAGTTGCCTGTCAGCAATTGGTAGGCGAACTTCGACGAGATCGCTGGCATAGAGTGTGGCAATAGCGGCGCTGGTGGAAACAAATTGGCCGATATCGACATTTTTGCTGCGCACGAAACCAGTGAAAGGCGCGCGAATGTTAGTCCGTTCTAGGTTCTGTTGTACTTGCTTGATGCTGACCTCAGCATCTCTGAGAGCAGCATTGGCCACCCGATGAGCACGAAGCGAATTCTCCAGTTGTGATTGCGATGCCAATTTGCCTTCGGCGAGACTTACAACACGCTGATATTGAAAAGAAGCAAGTTGTTGCTCGGCTTTGGCCCGTTGTAAGCCAGCCTTAGCGCGGTCTTCGGCGTCGCGGTAATCAGCGTCGTTGATGCGGGCCAATAGTTCGTTCTTGGCGTAGTAACCGCCAGCAACAAGCTTTGCCGACATCCAATCGATTCGGCCGGAAATCTCGGGAATGAGCTGAGTTTCAGTCGCCGGTATCACAGACCCCTGTGAATGTACTTTTAGCTGCAGTGATTGAGGGTTAACTTCAAGAATACGCACAGTGGTCAAAATGGGGGTTTGAGCCGTTGGGACCAGTATTGGCGCTGTCGCTACTAATATTATGGCACCAAGAATAAACACCCCAATAATAATCGTTGGAATGATGAAAGTTCGCATCATAGAAATAATTCCGTCCCAGCAAAACCTGAAGGGATCATACAGGAGTACTAGCAAACAGGAGTGCTAGCAATTATCGGTACTGGCAAGTTAGCTTTTCCGGTGGCGTGGTATACCAACCCACACGACTCCATATCTAAACTGAGGTGTGTGGAAACGGCGGCTTGGAGAAATACAGCAGCTGTTGAGATTAGAATCAGGATATTACCGAGGCTCATTGAACACCTTTACTCTGATTTGGACGTTGGGTGATCACTTAGATGACGCTATTTGGTGTCTACCAAATGCTGGGAAGTCCTTTGAAAGGTTTTGTGAACTACTCGTAGAATCAAGTTTTTACATCCAAGAAATCGAGAACTTAGATGGCGGGACTATTCAAGTATGTGCGGCAGTGGCGACATGACCTGCAATTGAACAGCAACGACTGCGCGTTCTTTCACCGCCACAGCTTTAAGAATTTTCGCACTTGATGATAAGTATAACCACGGTTATACTTTGAACATGAAAACCGCTATATCAATCCCGGACCAAATATTCACCGCTGCTGAAAAAACCGCAAAACGCTTAGGTATTTCACGAAGCGAGTTATATGCCACTGCGGTGAGGGACTATGTGG
>JBLHQQ010000257.1:0-4829 GCA_047625245.1 Candidatus Azotimanducaceae bacterium | reverse complement strand
CTCGACCAGTATTGTTGGCGTAAATTTCGCAAAGCTCGTCACGGCTAGGATACCCACCTACTGCAGTTGGAGATTGATCTCCTTCGCGGGTTTCAATTTCTCCGGGGGAAACCCAATTGTTGAGCAGGTAACCGACATCTGCTAACGGATCTCCTAGCGTGCAGAGTTCCCAGTCGAGGATCGCAAGGACCGACTCGTCTTTGATGATCATGTTGCCAAGACGATAGTCACCATGGACGATAGCTGTGCCAATTTGCTCGGGCATAGCCTTCGCAAGCAATCGTGCGCTCTCTTCCATCGCTGGTATTTCATGGGTTTTCGATGCTGCCCATTGCTTGTTCCAGCGTTTAAGTTGCCGCTCAAGGTAGGCCTCTTTACGACCCAAATCGCCCAGACCCACATCATCCGGATTAATTGCGTGAAGCCTCGATAAGATCTCAATCACATCTAGTCCAATACCTCGACGATCAGACTCTGGAACTGTTGCGCCTAAAATAGAGTCGTTGAGCACCTTCCCATCCACGAACCCCATGACGTAAAAGGGCGCCTCGTTAATCGCAGTATCGGTACACAAGCCCCAGGTTTTGGGTACTGGCAAGTCAGCATCTTGCAGAGCATGAATAATCTTGTGTTCTCGGCCCATGTCATGGGCGCTCTCGAGCACATGGCCGAGGGGTGGTCGCCTTAACACATAACAGGCACCCGAAGCATCGCGACACAAGTAGGTCAGGTTTGAATGCCCACCGGTAATCAGTGAATAGTGAACCGGCGTCTTAAGGTCAGGAATAATCCCTATTAACCAAGCAGTGACTTTTTCTTCATGAATTCCATCAATCATATTACTTACGCTTCTTTCCCTTTTTTCACTGGTGCGAATTCGGTGTGTGCCAATAGATCATCAAAGGTTTGCTGAATATATCCAGCAAACACATCAGGATCCGGAACCATTTTACGGCAGGAATTAAATGAGATCGTAATCTGACCGCCATAACTGAATACCGGGAAGATAATTCCCATACCGTCAAAGATCGGTCCCAAACCAAATTGCGTAACCAGCCTTGCACCCGCCATGTAAAGCGGAACCTGCGGACCGGGAACATTGGTGACCACACAGTTAAAAGCCTGGGAGACATTTTCGGCCATCGCAAACTCGGTATACAAACGCGTCGCCAGAGCAGCAGTTGTGGAAGGAATAAACTGACTGAAGTCAGTCATGAGTTTTGCGCCAACGGCATTGGTCATTTCTTTCGACGACATCGCAGCATCATGAACGTGAGCCAGTCGTTGCAGTGAATCTTCTATGTCTGTGCCTAAGCGCACAGTCATCGCAGCTACTTGATTGCCTAACGCTTTCTTTCCTTCAACGCCCCGAACCGATATGGGCGCCATAGCGACCATAGTTTTGGCAGGGAGCTCTTTCTTGCTGAATAGGTACTTACGCAGGGCCCCACCAACAATAGTCAAAATAGCATCGTTGACCGTCGCCCCTTCAACTAGACTCTTGATCGCCTTAATCTGAGCCAGATCAAAACTTCGACCTTCAACGACCCGATGGCTGGATATAATGCCGCTAAATCGTGTCCGAGGAATATCTGCGTTGACCGAAAATTTACGTTCTGCTAATCCGCGACTGAATCGACCCATCGCCGGTACAGACTTGGCCATGACCTCGGCAAAGCGGAATGGCTGAGTCATGTTGTTAATCTGAGCCCGAGTCATCAATTCAAGCGGATTCGGTTCTTTCTCGCCCTGCCAAGGCTTTTCTGGTTGTTCCGGAATGGGAGGACTTGGCTCAAGACCGTGAATCGCCTCTGTGATATCTGAACCCGAAACTCCATCAATGCAGGCATGGTGAATTTTCGAGACGATGGCATAACATCCAATCGGCAGACCGGGGATCGAATCGAGACCTTCAATGACCGTAAATTCCCATAGAGGTTTAGTCAGGTCCAGGTGCCTGGCATGGAGTCTCGCCGCCTGTATACAAAGCTGACGCCAGTCTCCTGGCTCCGGTAGCCTGATATGCCGTAAATGAAACTCGATATCGAAGTCTCGATCTTCAATCCAGTAGGGGTGATCGAGGTTGAAAGGTACATTAACCAGTTTTCGGCGAAAGGTTTTTGCCAGGTGGAGTCGATCCTCGATGAAATTCAATATGGTTTTAAATCGCTGTACGCCGCCTTCCAACTCAGAAGGATCATAGATCGCAATGGCGCCAATATGCATCGGACTGCGAGATGTCTCGGTGTAAAGAAATGACGCGTCTTGGCCCGTCAATTGTTCCATGCTGCTACCCTTTTTGTTGATACTGCTCTAGGCAGAATAACCCAGCTATCAACCTGTTTTCCATTAATCCCTTCTAATCACTCCCTTCTAATCACTCCGGATTGTACCAAGCCATCTATCTCAACCTCATCGAAGCCCGCTTCTTTAAGAATTTCTGTACTATGCTGACCAATATTCGGAGCTCGCTTAATGGCAACCTTCGATAACCCCTCAACTTCAATAGGGCTATTGATCGTCCATTGATAGTCAGGATCCTCATCGCCGGTAGGTACAATGATTTCGTTTTCAATAAGCTGCGCATCTGTGATCACGTCTTTAAGCTTTTCTACTACGCTGTAGGTCGCATCAACTTCTTCAAGGGCGGCAATGGCTTCGTTTAAATTGAGCTTTGCAAAAGCCTCGGCAAAAGCCACACGCAACTCAGCACGGTTTTTCATAACCCCCTTCATGTCTTCGAAACGCGGATCATCGAGCCAATCGGCTTTACCGAGCGCCTTGCAAATCAACGGCCATTCCCGCTTCGGGTTAGCACCGACCAGCATGACATATCTGCCATCACGGGTTCTGAATGACATCGTAAATGGAGACAGCGGGCCCTTTTCTTCTAAAACTGCACTCACATCATATCCAGCAATAGCACCCTGCAACGGCATGCCCATCGACCAGACGCCATTGGCAGCAAGAGAGGAGCTGACAAAACTACCTTCGCCGGTTTTCTCTCGGCGGTACAGCGCCATCATGATCGCACCGAACATAGACATTGCGCTGGCATGATCACCCACTCCTCCGACGCCATTGGTTGGCGCACCGCCAAAGGGTTTCATCATGTCCATAATGCCCGTTCTGGCCCACCATGCGGCAACATCAAAAGCCCGCCGATTAGCATCTGGACCACGATTGCCATACCCAGTGAGCTGAGCAACAATCAGCCTAGGGTTGATGGCTTTCAAGGTGTCGTACTCGAGTTGGTATTTAACGAGCTGGCGACGGTTAAAATTGACGATCAGCACATCGCATCGTTCCACAAGTCGATGCAGCAGTTGTTGACCCTCCTCTGATGTAATGTCCAAGGCTAGGCTGCGCTTATTTCGGGACGTCAGCAGCCAGTTGTAATCGGTACGATATCTGGCTGCGAGACCTCGGTAGCCATCCCCATGGGGTGGCTCAAGCTTAATGACATTTGCCCCAAAATCCGCCAAAACGGTTGCTGCCGCAGGGCCAGCGACATAGGAAGCAGCATCAATAACAGTGATATCTTCAAACATTAGAGCCTCTATCGTTGCATCAAATCGCGAGAGTACATATCTTACCGTCTAAATGTTGAAACGAACCTAAAACAATAACATCACCAATCTACCGCTTTGGAGTGCTACCCGTATGTACGATGAGTTAAGGCAAGTCTGGGATAATTTAATCAGCCCCGGTCAACAATTCGAAATCACCGATATGACTATTCGTGGTCAAACCATCAAGGCCTACGCCAACGCGCCACCCAGCCTCAGGGAAGTCTGGATGGGCTCAGCCGTTTTTGCGGATCGCGACTATCTGGTTTTTCAAGACGATCGCTGGACCTACGCTGAAGCTCATCAGCAGGTGGCGTCTATTGCCAATTGGTTACAAGACCAGGGAATTCGCCAGGGCGACCGCGTCGCTATCTCGATGCGTAACTATCCAGAATGGCTACTGACCTACTGGGCTTGTGTCAGTCAGGGAATTGCTGCAGTGGGCATGAATGCCTGGTGGATCGCTGAAGAATTGGATTACGCCTTAAAGGATTCGGAACCCAAAGTTTTGTTCTGTGACCAGGAACGATGGGATCGATTTGCAGAAATCAAAGGCGGCTTTCCAGAATTGAAAATTGTTGGCGTCCGCCTTAATGCACCGACAGAAGGTGTTACACCTTTTGATGACGTTGCAAAAACCGGCGGTGAGCTCCCAGAACGCACCATCGACGGCGACGAAGATGCTTGTATTTTCTATACCTCTGGCACTACCGGCCTTCCAAAGGGTGCCCAGCTGACCCACCGGGGCTGTGTTAATAACATTATGAACCTAGCGTTTGCTGGCACCGCCTACGGCACTGCAGCAGCCCTAGCATCGGGTCAACCTGTACCAGACCCGGCTGACGCCCCAATCGGAAGCGGCTTGGTCACAACACCCCTGTTTCATGTAACAGCAAATAATTGTCTGGCCCATGGACTGACGTTGACCGGTGGCAAACTGGTCCATATGTACAAGTGGGATGCTGAAGAAGCACTTAAGATCATCGAGAAAGAGAAAATTACGAATTTAACCGGTGTGCCGGTAATGTCCAGAGAGCTCATCTCTCATCCTGACTTTGCCAAGTACGACACCAGTACACTGTTGTCAGTTGGCGGCGGCGGCGCTCAGCTTCAGCCGGACCTGGTAGGTAAAATCGATCAGACCGTCAAAACCGCTAAACCCCAAACCGGTTACGGCATGACAGAAACCTGCGGCATTATCACATCGATCAGCGGTTCCTATTTTCTTGATAAGCCAGATAGCTGCGGCCCCGCCATGCC
>JBLHQQ010000256.1:0-4872 GCA_047625245.1 Candidatus Azotimanducaceae bacterium | reverse complement strand
ATGGGTTATTTGCCATTCGCGCTGCCGACCTATTACTGGTCAGCAGCGACACCGAAGTCAGTGAAAAGAGAAGCACTTAAGTTTCGAATATCTTACCTGGGTTCATGATGGCGGCGGGATCAAAGACTGCTTTGATCGCCTTCATGATTTCGATTTCTTCGACGCTACGAGTGAAGCCTAATTGATCGCGCTTGAGTAGTCCGACCCCGTGTTCCGCCGAGATACTACCCTCAAAGTCTTCAACGATCGACATTACCCCGTCACTGACCTGTTCGCATTCTTTCTTGAAGTCAGCGACGGTCCACTCCTGCGGGCGCAATATATTGAGATGTACGTTGCCGTCTCCAATATGCCCAAACCAAATAATTTGAAACTGTGGGTAGTCCTTTTGAACCAGAGCTTGCACTGCATTCAGGAACTCCGGCACCTTGGAAACACGGACAGAAATATCATTTTTGTAAGGGGTAAATGGCGTGATCGCCTCAGATATACCTTCTCGATAGGACCACAGCTCTCGACGTTGAGCCTCGCTCTGACTTACAACGCCATCACTAATCCACCCCGCATCCAGACATGCTTCGAAAGCACTCATCGCATTTTCCATTTCGGCTGTCGAAGTGCTCTCATACTCAAGCAGTACATAATAGGGTGCCGGTTCAGAAAACGGGTGGATACCACTGCGCTCATGTAGAACATGCTGCAACGCTTGTTCTGAGAAAAACTCAAATGCGCAAAGTGAAATGCCTTCTCGAAATTTCTGCAGCACAAGAATAACGTCCTGCATTCGAGACGCGGCAAGTAATAACACTTGCGGATTATTCTGGGCGGCTGTCAAGGCTATCGTCGCACCAACAATTATGCCGAGGGTGCCTTCAGAGCCAATAAAGAGGTGTCTAAGATCGTATCCGGTAGCATTTTTAACCAGACCTTTGTTCAAATGCAGAATGTCACCGCGACCGGTGACCACCGTTAAACCAAGAATCCATTCCCTCGTAAGCCCATATCGAAGTACTTTAATCCCACCGGCGTTAGTCGCAATATTGCCACCAATCTGACTTGAGCCCGCCGATGCAAAATCGACTGGGTAAAGCAGCCCTTTTGCCGCTGCGAAGTTTTGCAAGGCCTCCGTTACTACCCCCGCTTCCACCTCGACCGAAAGTTCTATTTCGTTAAACTCAAGTATGCGGTTCATCTTGTCTAGAGACACAACGAGCTCATGGTTAGTCGCCACAGCACCGCCACTCAAACCGGTGCGACCACCCGAGGGCACCAGGGCAATTCTCTGCCTGGCCGCAAACTGAACAATCGATTGAACCGCTTCGATGTTGCGGGGAAAAACCACCGCCAGCGGTCTCGGCTCATAGAAACGAGTCCAATCCCTACCGTGGGATTCAAGTGTTAGCGGGTCCGTCGCAATGCAGTCTGCACCAATTAGCGTCGCTAACTGTTCAATCGGATCCTGCACTACCTAGCCCTTCAGTTTCGGGTCGAGTGAGCCAGCAGAATATTTTTCTGCCATCACATCGAGGGATACCGGCTTAATCTTGGACGCCTGACCAGCAGTACCAAATGCTTCATAACGAGCAACGACAATTTCCTTCATTGCGATCTGGGATGCAGCAAAATATTTTCGCGGGTCGAATTCAGATTTATTCTGGGCAAGAAATCGGCGGATCGAACCCGTGGAAGCCAAACGCAAGTCCGTATCGATGTTGATTTTTGTCACGCCGTGCTTGATTCCCTCTTGAATTTCTTCGACAGGTACACCGTAGGTTTCAGGAATCTCACCACCAAACTCATTAATCACCGCAAGCCATTCCTGCGGTACGCTAGAGGAGCCGTGCATTACTAGGTGAGTATTTGGCAGTCTTTTATGGATTTCTTTGATCCGTTCAATCGCAAGAATATCTCCAGTAGGAGGACGGGTAAATTTGTAAGCGCCATGACTCGTGCCTATGGCAATGGCAAGGGCATCCACCTTAGTTTGTGTCACAAAGTCAACGGCCTCATCCGGATCGGTCAGCATTTGATCCATCGATAGTTTACCCGCTGCACCCACGCCGTCTTCCTCACCGGCTTCACCGGTCTCCAAAGAACCGAGGCAGCCAAGCTCACCTTCCACGGTCACGCCGCAGGCATGAGCCATCTCCGTTGTGCGTCTAGTCACATCGACGTTGTAGTCATAGCTAGCCGGGGTTTTTTGGTCCGGCATGAGCGACCCATCCATCATGACTGATGAGAATCCGTATTGAATGGAACGCTGACATACGTCAGGAGTTGCGCCATGGTCCTGGTGCATCACCACGGGAATATCTGGAAACTCCTCGATCGCAGCAAGAATTAGATGGCGCAGAAAGTTTGCGCCGGCATACTTTCGAGCACCGGCCGAGGCCTGCACAATAACTGGGCTATTGGTTTCTTCAGCCGCTTCCATAATGGCGCGCATCTGTTCCAAATTATTCACATTGAATGCTGGAACGCCGTAACTGTTTTCTGCAGCGTGATCCAACACTTGTCGCATGCTGACTAATGCCATTTGTTTCTCCTTAAATGATGTGTTGGTTGCCGCGTGACTCAAGTACAGCGACCGCTGGTAATTTTTTTCCTTCTACAAACTCAAGGAACGCGCCGCCTCCAGTCGAGATATACGACACCTGGTCGGCAATACCGAACTGATCGATTGCCGCCAGGGTGTCACCACCTCCGGCAATCGAGAATCCTGTGTTCTTTGCAATCGCGTCGGCAAGACTTCGAGTGCCGGCTTCAAACGCCGGTTGCTCAAAGACACCAACGGGTCCGTTCCAAATAATGGTCCCAGCAGAAGCAATAATGTTAGCAATGACTTGCTGACTATTGAAACCAATATCTAGCACCATTTGGTGTGGCGCAATCGCCTCCGCTGATATTGTCACGGCTGTCTCTGGCTGATCAAAACCATCAGCCACAACAACATCGGTCGGTACTGGAATGCTGACTTTCTTCATTAGATCCTCGGCTTTCGAGACCAGATCTGCTTCAAATAGTGATTTTCCGACTGGGTGACCTTGGGCCGCGATAAATGTGTTGGCGATGCCACCTCCTACGATTAAGGTATCAACTTTGTTGGACAAGGCGTCCAACACTTCAAGTTTGGTTGAAACCTTACTACCACCGACAATCGCGACAACCGGAGCTTTTGGCGCTAAAAGCGCTTGGCTCAAAGCACTAAGTTCGCCAATCAGCAGTGGACCAGCTGCAGCAATAGGCGCGTATCGGGCGACGCCCTCAGTAGTTGCTTGAGCCCGGTGAGCAGTGCCAAAGGCGTCCATGACAAAAATGTCGCATAAGCTCGCTAACTTTTTCGCTAGCCCTTCATCATTTTTAGTCTCGCCAGCGTTAATTCGCACATTCTCGAACAGTATTAAGTCTTCATCGCCGAATTCGACTCCCTCCAAATAAGAATCTGCTAGCCGAACCTTCAAGCCAGTCAATTTCGCGAGGCGAGTTGATACTGGGGACATGGAGAACTCAGCTTGTTCAGCTATTGGCTTTCCTTCTTCTGGTCGACCGAGGTGAGACATCACCATGAGCTTCGCACCCTGATCCACCAGATATCGAATAGTTGGCAGCGCAGCCCTAATGCGCGCGTCACTGCTCACTTCACCATTCTTTAGAGGCACGTTGAGATCTTCTCGAACCAGGACTCGTTTACCCTTAACATCAAGATCTCTGACATCAATAATGCTCACAGACTTTCTTTCACCTTTGCGACCAGGTTTTCTGTGGTGAAGCCGAAATGAGCCATCACACTCGCGCCGGGGCCAGACTCGCCGAAACTCGCGAGACCGATTACCTGGCCATCAAGACCCACCCACTTGCGCCAATAGTCCGGATGAGCGGCCTCGATAGCGATTCGATTTCGCATCGCTGAAGGCAATACCGACTCCTGATAAGCCGCGTCCTGTTGCTCAAACACATTAGGATTTGGCATCGATACAACTCGAACCTCTATACCTTCAACGGCAAGTTGCTCCCATGCGGCGGTTGCCACAGAAACTTCTGAACCTGTGGCAATGATGATCGCTTTTGGATTCGAAGCGGCTTTGAGAACATATCCGCCACGAGCAATATTAGAAATTTGTTCGGCATCTCGATCCTGGAAAGGCAAAGACTGGCGAGAAAAAATCAAGGCTGTTGGGCCGTCGTTACGCTCAATTGCCGATCGCCATGCAGCGACAGTTTCTACACTGTCGCAGGGTCGCCAACTGGACATATTTGGCGTGCCACGTAAGTTCGCTAGTTGTTCAACAGGCTGATGCGTAGGGCCATCTTCTCCCTGGCCGATCGAGTCATGGGTATAGACATGAATATTTTGGATACCCATCAATGCAGACATACGAACCGCATTACGTGCATATTCCATAAAAATCAAAAAGGTGCCGGTATAGGCCTTAAAACCTCCATGCAAAGCAAGACCATTTGCGATGGCGGTCATGCCAAACTCCCGCACCCCATAGTGAATGTAGTTACCCTCTTCCGAACCGGGCTTAACAACCTTCATGTCGGGCCAGTTGGTGTTGTTTGAACCCGTCAAATCAGCGGATCCGCCTAATAATTCAGGTAACAATTTTGCCATTTCAGCAATGACATCAGCCGACGCCTGTCGTGAAGCCTTACTAGCGCCTGCCGCAACAACCTCAGCCTGAAAGGCATCCATCGCGCCGTCCCAATCCGCAGGAAGGTCACCGGACATTCTCCGCTCAAATTCTGCAGCGAGCTCGGGATACGCCTGACTGTATTCTGCAAAAGACTGACGCCAGGTATTTTCGGAGTCAGCACCTTTTTGTCGACAATCCCAACCGGCCTTGATGTCTTCTGGTATCTCGAAGGGCG
>JBLHQQ010000255.1:0-4881 GCA_047625245.1 Candidatus Azotimanducaceae bacterium | reverse complement strand
AATCCTTGATTGGATCCATCGGAAACGATCTTCCAGGCTGTCAGCCGCGCCATTGCATCGCCATCACCGGGCTTAGCATCTGTCATGTCCCATTTTTCTTGCAGCGCGTAGCTGAGAGAATAACGCAATCGCGCGCTCATGCGCCCGGACTCCGCCAGAGCTCGATACAGATCCAGTTCTTTAACCCCTCTGGACATACCGGTTGCCTGATCACAAAAAGTTGTCACGCCGACGGCATTTGCCCTGCGGCAAACATTCAAACAAGCCTCAGTAAGATCGTAATCTGCTTGACCCGGATTGTGTTTCGCCACCTGAGACATCGCAAAGCCGCCCTGCAGAACCCCATTGGGTTTACCATCGGAGCCCCGTCCAAAGGATGAGCCCGATGCGTCTAGGGTATTTTCATCAATCCCGGCAAGTTCTAGGGCTGCAGTATTGCAGTAGGCAAAATGCAGTGAAGCGTTATAAACCAGAATCGGATGTTGTTCAGAAACTCGATCTAACATTTGCCGAGTCAGCACATCAGGGCCCTCCTGCAATGAAGGATCAAACTGCCTGGCAACTAGCCACTCGTTCCGCTTTAAGTCAGACACGAGGGTTTTTAGGTGACCCAGCGCATCATCAACCTTACCGAATCGAAAGGGCCCCACATCAGAGAATTGGCCAATGGTGGCGATAGGCAAAAAATGCATATGTGGCTCAATAAACCCCGGCAGGATTGTCCGCCCTCCACAGTCGACAATCTCTGCCTTGTCAAATTGAGTTTTAAGCGCCTCAGCTGAACCCGTGCCAAGAATTTTGCCATCCCCAATCGCAAGAGCATCACACTCGCTGAATTTTTCATCAAAGGTATAGATCTTTGCATTGATAAAAAGCTGGGTACCCGCCGTTATTTCTGGCAGCGGCGACGCTGCATTTCGCCAGTGTTGCGCATTACCCAGCAACACATCATCAATCTTCATCAAACTATTAAGTTTGGCAATAATGGGGGAACAACAAGCGCATGGTGTTGTTGGCATCCATCCCTGCCAGAGGTCTTGAACATCGGATTTTAGAAACATGATTTCCCCTGATCTCTTCTTATCTTAAAGGCGGCCTAAACACGGCTTTTGGCAGCTTATCTGAAATGCGCCGTGGTAACATCGTGCTATGCAAAATCAGCCAACCCAACAACCAAGAATAGGTATCGATCTAGGCGGCACAAAAATTGAGCTCATCATCATGCAAGGTGATGGTGCCATAAGCCACCGACAACGATGTGATACGCCTCAGAGCGACTATCAAGCAACACTGACCGCACTGAACAGCCTAATAACCGATAGTGCTTCAAAGGCTGGTTTGCCAGACAAACTTCCCATCGGCATAGGGACACCCGGTGCAGTGTCCTTGAAGACCGGGCTGATGATGAATTGTAATTCGACCTGCTTGAATGATCAGCCACTGCGCGAAGACCTCGAAAAACGTACCGGTCGCCCTGTGCGTATCGCTAACGACGCAGACTGCTTTGCCCTGTCGGAGGCCAGCGACGGAGTCGGTTCTGAAAACAGCACGGTATTTGGCGTCATCCTTGGCACAGGCGTCGGCGGCGGGATCGTTTTGAACAAACGGTTAAACCAAGGGGTGAATGCAATCAGCGGAGAGTGGGGCCACAACACTTTGCCGATCCATGCACTCAAGTATCCTCTACCGGCTTCACTTCTAGAATCACCGCGTCTTTGTTTTTGTGGTCGACAGCATTGCGTTGAAACCTGGATTGCTGGCCCAGCCTTTGAAAATAACTTTCGTCTACAATTTGGCGAGAGCGCTACTGCCCCAGAAATTATGCAGCGCGTGAGATCGGGCGACCCCCTTTCTATTATGGTCTTCGAGCAGTACCAACATCTGCTCGCCTTGGGTCTGGCAAACGTCATTAATATTCTTGACCCCGCCGCAATCGTTTTAGGCGGGGGGCTATCCAATATTGATGAACTGTATGAGAATATCCCGGGTCTTCTACCCCACTATGTATTCAGTGATGTGATTCACACAAAAATACTAAAAGCGAAGTATGGCGATTCGAGCGGTGTCAGAGGCGCCGCCTGGCTTTGGACGACTCGTGAAGTTAAACAGATATTGGAGAGCAGCTGATGAGACTCGAAAACTGGCAAGCAAACGCATTCAATCCGGCAACGGAATCGAGTAACAAGATTCACTCCGATGCGATGGCGAAGGCCTATGGCTATCGAGGCGCCCTCGTGCCGGGTGTTGTGGTTTCTGGATATCTGATGAATCCGGCTGTGCTGGCCTGGGGCAACGATTGGTTAGACCGCGGCCAGGCTAAAGTTATTGTTTCAAAGCCGCTCTATGATGGCTATAAATTCGAAGTTGTCCTGTCAAAGGTGACGGGTGATTCCTACCAAGCCGAACTCATCGATGAAGAAGGTACCCGTTGCGCTTCGGCTGAAGTCAGCCTCAATCCCGCACCCGCACCGATGCCAGTCATTCGTGGTGATGAGAGGTTGACCAAGGACGAAGATATCCCCACCGCAGAACTGGAACAGATGCGCGAACTACAACGTTCTGGAATGAAATCGCTGGCCGTGACCTGGCACGAAAAACACAGCATGGCCACTTATCTGAAAGATCCACAGCAGATGCCCGCGATTCATCAACTCAACCCCACGGGATATGCCCACGGCGCCTTTATGCTTGGGGTAACTAATTGGGTTCTGGCAGGCAATGCTTATATGAATCCCTGGGTGCACTTGCAAACCACGTCGAGATTTTTGGCTGCTGTGCCATTTGGCACACCACTGATTGCCGAGTGCGAGATAAAAGATTTGTTTGACAAAAAGGGACACGAGTTTGTTGATGTACAGGTCAACGTCTTTGTAGCTGAGACCCAGTCGCCGGTGATGTCAGCAGAGCTGCGCGCGATTTACAAAATGCGACCCGCGTAGCTGCTCTATTTTGTAGCCCGTAAACTTGCGAGTTGATCATTGGCCCATATTTTTCGAGAAAAGCGTGGATTCTTAGAAGACATATCAATCTGATAGAGAGACTCGCCCTTAGGTGATGGCAGTCCAAGAATTTCGCAAATGTTTCGCGCCAACCACATTTCAATTTTTAACACGACCATCTTGCGCCGCAGACGACCTTGAACATCTCGATTCAACACCGCAGGCAAAGTGTTCAGAGTCAGTATTTCATCAATGGCGGTGTTGGCCATTTTTTCTCGACCTTCATCGCTGGCGTAGAAATGAGTCACGGCAAAAACGGTCTTGCGGGGTTTGATTTGCTTCAAGAACTGACAGGACTTCACCACCGTCGAACCGGTTCGAACCATATCGTCGAATAGCACAATATCGTGGCCTGATATTTCATCGAAAGTTGCTTCACTTTCCGCGTGCAACTTGATCTCAACCTTACGCTCCCCGGTACGGTCTTTATCTAACATCACAAATCGGGCTTTGGGCATATTCAATCGAACGAACATTTCCTTCACAAAATCTCGAGCGCCTTTGTCCGGTGCACACAGCGCCAAACCTTCACCATCGGGCTGAATATTGACGATATTGGATTGGGTTAAATAATCCAGATATAGCTCATAAGGAATTAGGTTATGAAATTGTCCATCAAAGGTTTGCGAGAAGATCGCTTGCACGGCGTAGGAGTGGTTGTGGACCGTCACAACCCTATCAACCCCAGCAACTTTCAACATTTCAGCATAGAGTTTTGCTGTGAAGGGCTGGCCGTCAAACTTTTTTAAGTCTTCCTTTACGCGCTCACCCTGAGTCTCGCCAAGATATTCGTGGGGACCGCGATCCTGAGCACTGTAAAAAAGGTCCGGCTCAAGCAGGACAACCTGACTGGCGCCATTCTCTTTCGCCGAGCGGGCCATCAGCATGGTTCGCATCGCAAGATTCTGCCGACTGACATAGCCGTTGGCGGTACTCACGATCAACACTGTCTTGCCTTTCAGCTTTGAACCGATATTGGAGAAGTCACGTTCATCAGAGATGAAGCGAGGGCAGAATTCGGAATTTGCGAAGGTTTTCATGCTGATGAGATCAGCGATGTCTTCCCGCTGACCCATGCCGTAGGCAAGATCAATCGCAAAGGGGTCGTCAGAGAAATTGCCAACAATGACAATGTCAGAGAGCTGATGAGATTGATTCACGTTAATGCCAATTCGGGTCAGGGACCAGGCGGAATTAAAACAGATTGAACGCAGATCGCAACCTATTCCTGAACCCATTACTGAATAGTTTGATCGCCGAGTTTAGTGCCACTCTTTTCGTCAGATTTTTCCAACATTCTACGCAACGCTATCACCTCATCATGGAGATCTCTTAAGGACACCTGGTTGGGATCGGCATCCCGCTCCTTCTGGTGCTCCTCCTCCAAAACGTTGACCACAATGCCGATCACCATATTCAAAAAGGCAAAGGCTGTGAGAAATATGAAGGAGACAAAATACACCCAGGCCCAACTGTACACCTCCATCACCTCGTACATCACATCGGTCCAGTCCTCAAAAGTCATGACCCGAAACAGGGTTAACATCGCGGCGGCAATATCGCCCCAGAGAAAAGTATTAATCTCCTCAAAAAACAAGCTGCCGACCGCGGCGTACATATAGAAGATGATAAACATCAGCGCCACGACGTAACCCAATCGAGGCAAAGCAATCAACAGAGAGTTCAATAACATACGCAACTCGGGCACGATGCTCACCATTCGCAACACTCTAAATACCCTGACCAAACGTGCCACCAGGGCCATATCAGCATTATCGATCGGAATCAGACTGACGGTGACGATCAACACGTCAAATATGTTCCAGCCGCTCTTGAAGAAGTCGAACTTACGATCCTCTGCCGCGAAACGAATACTGATTTC
>JBLHQQ010000254.1:0-4894 GCA_047625245.1 Candidatus Azotimanducaceae bacterium | reverse complement strand
TGATCCATTACGGCGATTTCTTCTAGCACCGTTTGCGGATAGTGGGTCCGAATCTGCGACCCATAACGGTCTTTCAGTGGCGTGATGATTCTGCCCCGATTGGTGTAATCCTCTGGATTGGCCGTGGCAACGATCAAGATATCGAGATCGAGACGAACCTTATGACCCCTAATCTGAACGTCTCGTTCTTCCATCACATTGAGTAAGCCGACCTGAATTCGTTCGGCGAGATCTGGTAGTTCATTAATCGCAAAAATGCCGCGGTTACTGTGAGGAATCAAACCAAAGTGTAAGGCGTCTTCATCGGATAGATACCGGCCTTCAGCAATCTTGATAGGATCGATCTCGCCAATGAGGTCGGCAATGGTGATGTCGGGTGTAGCAAGCTTTTCTCCATAGCGGCGGTCTCGGCTGAGCCAACGAATGGGTGTTGCATCACCATTCTCTGCCACCATCTGGCGCGCTTTACTGCTCATTGGCTTAAATGGATTCTCAGGTATTTCGACCTCGTCAATAATCGGAACTTCTTCATCCAACAAGTTTACTAAGCTGCGAATAATACGGGATTTTGCCTGGCCGCGTTCGCCCAGTAAAATTATGTCCTGGCCTGAAAGAATGGCATTTTGAATTTGTGGGATAACGCTGTCTTGATAACCGATGATGCCAGGAAAGATTTCTTCATTATTAGTGAGCATCCGTATCAGGTTTCGGCGCATTTCTTCACGCACTGAGAGTACCTGGTAACCTGAAGACTTTAGTTCGCCAAGGGTGACGGGCTTTGACATGTTCGAGCTCCTGACCGCAAAACAGCCTCTTTATATAAACAGCATAGCTTGTGGCCATGCAAGCGCATTTTGCGCAATCGGTCTCATTGCGGCGGGCGCTCACGATTGCAATAATCAAAGTGGATTTTCATTTGGACCACAGGGTCATGGGTAGCCATTGCTAAACCGCCGCTAATCGGAACATGTCAGATATGGCGCCCACGTGAAACGAGCATTTCGAGAAAGGAGCATGTGATGAAGACGCAACCCACATTGACTGATGTCAGCAATGTTGTGACGCACTATCTGGAAGAGAAGTGGCAATCTGTGGTTGAAGTGGCTGCCATTGAACAGGTCTTTGGAGGTGCTTCCCGAGAAACCTACCTGATCCAATTGGTGGTTGACGGAACCCCTAGAGGTGTTGTGTTACGAAGAGACCCGCCGAGCAGTTTGATCGATACAGAGCGGGCGCTGGAATACGGAGCCTACGCCGCTATCTATCCGACATCGATTCCTGTGCCAGAACCGCTGTTTCTTGAAAATGACGAGTCGATACTGGGTGCACCCTTTTCCATTATGAGCGAAGTCGTTAATGCGGTCAGTGCAGTGGCGACGCTAGATGAGACCGGTCGAAAGCGGATTGGCGAGCAAAAGTGGCGCCTACTCGGTGAGCTTGCGGCTATGGATCCTATTGCCCTAGGTTTCGAAGATGTTTGCCGAGTTCCTGAATTAGACCGTTGTGCAATCGAACAATTGTCCTATTGGCGTCAAGTCATCGAGACTGATGAGATTCACCCCCAGCCGGTTGCGGCAGCAGCATTGCGATGGCTTGAGCAGAACTTACCCGGGCCGGCATTAAAGCTTTCCGTGGTACATGGTGATTATCGCAGTGGCAATTTTTTGTTTGAGCCTGAAGGCGAGATCACTGGAGTGTTGGATTGGGAAATGTGTCACCTGGGAGATCCTTTAGAGGACCTAGCGTGGTCTTTGGACCCACTATGGTGCTGGGACACTCCGCAATTAGCAGGAAGTTTATTGCCCCACGCCACGGCGATTCAAACCTGGGAGCGAGCTAGCGGGCTAATACTGAATAAAAAAGACTTCTTCTGGTGGCGGGTGTTTGCTGCGGTGAAAGGTCTGGCGATCTGGGTCTCGTCCTCTGAAGATTTCCACAACGGCACCGGTAAGCAGAGCATTCTTGCTTATGCTGGCTGGTCGATGACAGATCGGCAAAGCAGAATTCTAATAGATTATTTGTCACCATTTAGTCAGCAGCAGTTTGGAGGTCCACGATGATTCCCTACCCATCGAGCGGCCTAAAAATGTTGGCAGATCGTGTTTTAGGTTCTGTGGTGCCGCTGCTTGAATCAAAGTTTGCAATGAGCGACACCGCTATGTTGGCGATGTTGATGGCCGCTCTGGCGGAGGAAATGGAATTCGGTGTTGCAAGAAGACTAACGGATATTGAATCGATGAAGACCCTGATTCAGTCAGCCCAGGCCGCCGGAGTCGATGTGCCCGAGCCAGATTTGATAGTAGATAATGACTACACACTGACCCGGATTAACGACATACATGATGCCTATACTCGCACCGTGATCTCGCTGCATGTTGAAGTGGAAAACTCCGAGGATTTTTCTGAAATCAATCGAGCAATTTGGCAATACCTGGCTGCTGCGGCAGAGCGACATAAGCTCCCGCTCTAGCGTGAGTAATGATTATGGTTTGTTCGCCAAGACGATCGCACGCTTTGGTGCAGGCAATCCCTCAGCCGTGAGATTCGAGTCATTGGGGTCTAAAAATTCAGCCAGTGAGTGAAAGTCCATCCACTCAGTTGAGCGTTGTTCTTCAGTGCTTGTTTGATTAACGTCGACCGTTCTAACGTTGGTAAAACCGGCGCGCCTTAGCCAGTTTTCCAAGGCGGCTGTACTAGGCAAGAACCAAACATTGGCCATCTTGGCATAGCGGTCCTCGGGGGTCAGGACAGTCTGATGATCTCCGTCGACAACCAGGGTTTCGAGTACCAGTTCACCACCAGGTTTCAAAAAACTGCGCAATTCTGTTAGGTGGTCCAGAGGCGAGCGCCGATGGTATAACACGCCCAGTGAAAACACGGTGTCAAAAGCCGCGAAGGACGGCAGGTGCTCGGAGCGCAGCGGTAGTATCCAGGCAGCAATCTCGGGCAGAAAATGCCGAATAATATGGAACTGATAGAGGAACAGCCGGGTAGGGTCTACCCCTAGCGCCATACTGGCACCATCACCCAACATCCTAAACAGGTGATAGCCATTGCCGCAGCCAATATCTAGAACCGAACGACCTTCAAGGTTCGCAATATGGGGCTGGATACGCTGCCACTTCCAATCGGATCTCCACTCGGTATCGATAAAAAGGTCTCCCAGTTGGAAGGGTCCCTTGCGCCACGGTTTGAAGGTTTTTAGGACGTCTGCTAGATCTTCGCCGAGTGAAGTTCCATCGCCGATCGAGACGTTTTCGGCACAGAGGTCGAATCGGCTATTCTGCGGCAAAGGTAATGTCAGCAGCATGCTGTCCCATTCAGCACTTCGGCCATGGGGGCGCTCGGCAAAGAAATCGGCTATTTGATTTTTAAGGTGCGGATGAAATGCGGCCAGGGATTCGGTTTGAGCAAAACAGTCTTCGATGTATCGGCGAATGGGCACTTTAGGCAGGACTATTCGGATTCTATCGAAAGATGCTGTTCGAGCATTTCGAATGCAGGGAAGGAACTCATCACAAGGTCGAGCAACCAGCTCGTGGAGACCAGGAAACTCGTACGCTGTAGCCAGATGGAAAGGACAAATAAAAACATTGGATCTAAGAAGTTCATACTGCCAGTTATTATGGGCACCGAGCAGATCACAAGGGGCACTGTGCCGATCAACCAGCCACCCTTGTCGGACGTTAGCCCATAAATAACCGTCCAACAGGTTCCAGCAATGGGTACGATTAAGGTGGCCTCCCAGGCTCCGTATTCGATGATGACCAGTGCCAATGTCAGAACAAATATAACCGGCGAGAGTATGTTCATTAACCAAATGAGGGCTTTTTTAACCACGATTGATTTGCCAGTCGTTTGTTTCACTTCCTGCGGATGAATCCTGAGAAAGAACTGTCGGGCAACCTGACGCGGTATACCAACCGACACAGATCCAAGACGGATATCGTCTTTCAACTGATGAAATCCAGATTCGTTAATATATTCGGTCATGACTTGATGGCCAGGAATGAAACAAAGTTGAAGCATCGCACATAGAGGCGCGCAGACCCAAAACCAGCAGCAAGCAATCGACTCACATGTTCTGCTTCGGTGTTGGGAATGAGTACGTTCTCGAGGGAAGCGCGTTTCTGGGCGATCTCCAGGTCACTGTAACCCTGAGCCCGTTTAAACTCGTGATGAAGGTCCACCATCTGAGATTGCTCTTCGTCATTCTCGAAGTTAATCTTTTCAGCAAGGATCAGAATGCCGCCGGGCACCAGCCCATCAGCAATACGCTTTAACACCACCGCCCGCTCTTTGTCCGGAATAAACTGCAGTGTGAAGTTCATAACGACGATGGAGGCATTTTCGATTGTGGTGTCCTGCGCTGACTGCTGAAGTATCTCGACACTGGCCTGGCTGCGGTCCCTGTCAAGATTCGCCCGGCAACGTTGCACCATCGCCTCGGAGGTATCGACCCCGATAAGGTGGCAGGTAGACGGCAGATGTTGTCTCAGCTTGAGGGTAGACGCGCCGAGGGAGCAACCGAGGTCATAGCAGTGGGTTTCTGGCTGGGCGAACCGTTCTGTTAAGACCGCGATCAAGTCCAACATCAGATTATAACCAGGAACGGACCTTGTGATCATATTCTCGAACACATCAGCGACCACCGCATCAAAGCGAAACCCGTTGATTTGTGCCGCTTCTTTAGCGTAAATGCGATCTGTCTGATTGCTTGGGACGGGCGTCTTCATCGTTAACAGGTGGTTAGGTTCATGTCAGAGTGGGTATTTTACTGGATTTTACCCAGACGGACAGTGGGGTCAGGCCTTGATTAATCCAGTAAGCGGGATATGATGATTTATAGAATATCTTTGGTATTGTAACGACCATGTTGATGCATTCTCACCAC
>JBLHQQ010000253.1:0-4929 GCA_047625245.1 Candidatus Azotimanducaceae bacterium | reverse complement strand
CGCCTGCTCCAGGATATCGACGAGATGCGCGATGCCGTCAGTCAAATGGCAGTACGGCCCCGCGGGACCCTCCGCATCCTATCGCGCATATCGCTCGGCACGCAGCACTTGGCGCCGCTCATTCCGACATTCCTAGCACAATACCCCGACCTCAATATCGATCTGTGGCTAACCGACACCGATCTCGACTTGTCGGAACACGGTATCGATCTCGCGATTAGGACAGGGAATCTCGCGGATTCGACACTCATCGGCAGACGTCTCGCGACCAGTCCGCGCGTGGTCTGCGCCAGCCCCCAATATTGGTCGCAGCATGGCAGACCGACAACACCGGAGGCGCTCATGGAACATAATTGCCTAACCTATCGCTTTGAGTTCGGAACCGCGGCAGCTTTATGGCAATTTCGCAACAATAAAGGCCGATCCAGTAACCTTCAGGTCGCCGGTAACTTTCAGACGAACAACGGGCAAGCCTTGCGTTTGGCGACCTTGTCTGGACTCGGCGTTGCACTATTACCGGCCTGGTCCGTGAAAGAACATCTGTTGGCCGGAACCTTGGAGCGTGTCTTGTCGGATTACGAAACGACGGTCTCCGATCTAGATTTCGGCATCTACGCTGTTTATCTCAGCAGGCGCAACCTGTCGATAAAAATCCGACTCTTCATCGATCACTTGAGCACCGAATTCAGTAAGTTAGACTGGACCTAGCTTGATGACGGCGTTGACCGTTAACCCGCCAGAAGAAAGAATTTCAGTTCACCAACACTTTTACTCCGACACTTTGCGCTAGAGCAACACCAGGCGTCGATTGCAAAGGGAGACTGGGACCGGAGTTAGCGCATCTAATCCTCGTCCGAGAATTCAAAACCCAGTTTGTGCAATCACAACTAAAGGGCTATTTACTGGCGTGAAGGAAGCTAGATCGAAACTGAATACCCCAGTGATCATCGACAAGGGTGGCAATCCAAAACGTATCGAAACTATGGTAAACAGATCCGTCTTCGTAGCAGCGATCATTACGCAGCGCTAGATGCACCTTGTCGTCACCCGACTGTATAACGTCCAGATTGGCCACCGTCGTATGATGCCAACCTTCCTGTTTCAATCTACTCTCGCCTTGCCGTGATCCGGCAATGAACGCTTCTGCATTTTCGATGGTTGAGAACCTGCCATTGGCTAAACGAACGTGCGGATAGTTCAGTGTTTTAGCATGTCGCTCGTGGTCCTGCGCATTAAACGTTTCGATAAAAGCGTGGACTACTGCGATACCGGTCTTCGCGGTCTCCTCGTTCATTGGGATCTCCCTATATTGATGTTGTGGACCGCATTATCATCGGTTCCTTCTACCATTCGGTTCGAGTCGTTTTGGCAATAGTTTTCCGTTGTTCCCTCATTTTCTTGGATTAAGCTTAAACAGATCAGTGCCGTTTAATAATTGAACACGTAAAAGACATTAAATCGCGGGAGGCAAATACTTAATCATAGGTACAAGCATCACGATGCCTGACACGGATGAAAAAGCCTCACTCAGAAAGCTTAGTGGCTTGTTTGAGCCAGGCGATATTTTGATGGAACAATTTGGTTCACGGCAAAGAAAAGCAGACTTTAGAAAAGGCATCAAGCTAGGAGGCAGGATCATATCATTACGGTATCTAAGCCTTGTCACAAACCTGAGTGGATGGAGCAAACCAAGTTCGATTTATTACCTGATACAATTTCAGTTCGTGAGTTTAGCGCCAAAGGAAAAATATATATAATGACGCTTGAGGAAGTGAATCTTAATTCCAAGCGATGATTGAAAAAGAGCTCTGGGTTCACATCTTGGCGTACAGCCCAATTCGGCTACTCATGACTCAACCGGCAATGATGGCTTGCAGAAAGCCCACAGACCTAAGTTTCAAACATTGTCTTCAGCTATGGTTAAATTAGCTGCATGTAACACCCACAACACGACCAGAATCGCTTGTTAGTTTATGCGATCTGACGGGCCAACTGAGGGTGCGTAACCGGCCGGGGCGAATTGAGCCGAGAGCATTAAAACGGCGGCCTAAAGCTTATCCACTATTGATGAAGCCAAGGGCAGAAGCGAGAGCAATTGTGAAAAAATTTGGTCACATAAAGAGGCTTAAGTAAGTGCCATTCTACTCCGACCCCATTTATTTCCATTTATTTAAGTTTACTCAATCACGATCAAGCCCTTGCATGTTGCCTTCATCTCGCCATGCTTCGGTTATGCGAAAATAAGGCCGGGAGCCTTTGCCGTAAGGGCCATTTTGCATACTCTTTGGGTTCGGTTGGCCCTCATTGTTGTAATAGCCTGGTGTGCACGAAGCCTGGAATTCTTCATTGAAACGCGCAACCGTAAGGATTTCTTCTACCCACTTATCTTCAGCCTCCCGACTTGCCTCTACGGTTGTAATACCTTCGGCAAAACAGCGATCCAGAATGTACCCAATGTGCCGCGCAGTTTCATCCATGGAGTGGGGAAAGTTGGTGGTAAATCCCGATTGTGAATTACTGATAATGAACATATTTGGGAACCCATGTGTGTGCACCCCGTGCAGCGTACGCATCCCATCCGCCCACTTTTCACTGAGTTTCACGCCCCCATTTCCAACAACGTCGTAACCAGCACGGCGGGTATATTCTGTACCAACTTCAAAACCCGTAGCGAAAATAATGCAATCAACCGGATACGTCTTACCGTTGGCAACCACGCCCTCTGCAGTAATCGCTTCAACTCCCTTTCCTGCGGTATCCACTAGCCTCACGTTTTCCCTATTAAATGTTTGTAGATAAGCATCGTGAAAGCAGGGTCGCTTACAGAACTGGCGATAATAAGGCTTGAGAGCTTCGGCTGTTTCGGGATCTTCAACAATTTCTTCAGCCCGGGCACGAATCTGTTCCATTTTCTTGAAGTCAGCCAGTTCCATGAGTTTGGGCACCTCTGCCCAATCAGTATTATCACCACGATAATTTGCCATTGAAACCAGGTTGCGGATGATCTCGGTCCAGCCGTCTTTAACCAGATCTTCTTCGACGATGCCACCGGAACACAGGATATTAAAGTTCTCCATCCGCTCTCGCTGCCACCCTGGTTTCAGGCTTGCTGCCCATTGCGGATCGGTCGGCCGATTGGCACGAACATCGACAGATGAAGGCGTGCGCTGAAACACAAAAAGTTCTTTAGCTGACTCGCCTACATGAGGTACACACTGAATTGCTGTCGCCCCAGTACCGATGACAGCGACCCGCTTATCTTTCAAATTGGCGAGGTTGCCATCTGAATCGCCGCCGGTGTAGTTATAATCCCAGCGACTGGTGTGAAATGTGTGCCCCGTGTAGTCAGCGATTCCTTTGATCCCAGGGAGCTTTGGTCGGTTCATCGGACCATTTGACATGACGACAAAACGGGCTCGCATGGCATCACCCTGATTGGTTTCAACAAGCCAGCGCTTGCTGGTTTCATCAAACGTGAGCAATGTCACTTCAGTTTGCAGGCAAGAGCGACGGTACAAATCGTAGTGGTTCGCAATGTTGCGACAGTGCTGCAGAATTTCTGGGGCGTGTGTGTATTTTTCCTTAGGAACAAAGTTGAGCTCTTCCAGCAAAGGCAGATAGATGTACGATTCTGTATCGCAGGCTGCACCTGGATAGCGGTTCCAATACCAAGTACCACCAAAATCACTACCTTTCTCTATCACCCGGATATTGTTAATGCCAAGCTCCGTGAATCGCGCTGCTGTGATCAACCCGCCAAAACCACCGCCAATAATAACCACATCAACCTCGTCGGTCAGGGGCGCGCGATCAGCTATCTCATCAATGTGTGGGTCATCAACATAGTGGCTGAAGTCGCCATCGACCTCCTGATATTGTTGACTACCTTCAAGGTGCATTCGCTTGTCACGCTCGGCCTGATATATTTGCCGCAGTTGGTCAGGGTCAAAATTGAGATTTTCACTTTGAACAATTGAGTCGGTCATGTCGTACCTGATTTGGCTTATTAGTAACGGTGCAATTACCTTATTACAGTAAGTAACCCTGTGGAAAGCCCCTAATTGCAATGCACTGATCTTTTAGTCTCAGCCGAGGAAGAAGAGTGCATAGGAAGCATTAACGTCTTTTTCAAAGAAATCAGCGAAGCGCGGGCATGACATCTTCGATATAGGTATCCAGTGCGTCCTGATTCCAGGGCGCTCGTAATGCAACGTTAACCATATCTGCACCAGCTTCTTCGTAAGCTTTGATCCTGTCAATCGCCTCTGTCGGCGTGCACAATAACGCCCCTCCTTCAATTCTTGCTGCTGCTGCCCCCCAGGCTTCCCTGAGTTTTTCTCGTTCTAATTTAACGTCGGCTTCCGTAGCGCCCAAGTTGAAGGTCAGATTGATGGATTTCTTCATTGTCTGTGGATCACGATTCTGCTTTTCACACCACTGATCCAGAACTTTGCCAAGGTGAGTAAAGTGTTCAACTGATGTGTAAGCAGCATTCCATCCGTCTGCATGTTTGGCAACCAGTCTCAGAGTTTTCTTCTCGCCAAGCCCACCAATCCAGATCGGCAAACGTTTTTGTACTGGTGCGGGAAGGTTTGAGGCGTTTTCGCATCTAAAGTGTTTCCCTTCGAAGGTTGTCCTCTCTTGTGTCAGCAGGCCTCTAATAATAGTTGTTGCTTCATCGAGCATATCAAGGCGAGTTCCTACTGAAGGGAAATCGTAACCGTATGCTGTTGCTTCCTGCTCATGCCACCCTGCGCCCAATCCCAATTCAAACCTGCCGCCTGAAATGTGATCCAGAGTGGCTGCAGCTTTAGCAATGCTCGCCGGATTACGATAGCCAACATAAAAGACGAGACAACCGAGGCGAGCGTGAGATGTTTCCGCCGCGAGAGCGCCAAGTGTTGCCATGGCTTCGAAATGGTCAATTGT